>NZ_CP090003.1:3887500-4187500 GCF_021390195.1 Flagellimonas sp. CMM7
TGCCAGAGAGGTTAGAACCATAAAATGGTTGCGCAAAGTTCCACCCTAAATGAAACGCAAAAGGTAACCATAACCTTTTTGTATAGGTGTACATTATGCTATGTGCAAATCCAAAGGTCAATAGCAGCAGAACCGATAGCAATGTAACATTGTCATTTAACAAATGTGGCACTGTAAAAATTATAGATATTATGAGCAAAGCCAAGTAAGTTCCCAGCCAATTTTCGGTAATTCGATATATGATCAGTCTAAAAAAAACCTCTTCAATTAAAGCTGCGATTATCAGAAATGAAAAAGGCGCTAACAGATAAGAAAAGTCAGAAATGCCATCAACGGTAAAGTAACCCAATAAATACAGTATTAATATGACCAATGATAAAACCGAAAATCCAAACAGAAAACCACCAAACAATTCTGTTTTTAAATTTGTTTTAGAGAGTTCTTTAATGTCTCTTTTATCAGCTATTTTGAAAAAATAAAAATAGCATGCTAACAATACAACAACAGAAATATAATTTACAATGGTGTCTCCAATTGGCTTACTGTCAATAAAGTGATGTATTAAGGGCTTTGTGACTAAATTTTGAATCCCGATAAGCACGGCAAGACAGATTGCAATGCCCAAAACCATTTTAACTATGGGAAAGTGAACTATTTTTTTTAAGGTAAGTTTCATTAATAAAATCTCAGTTTAGTTCAAAAAAGTTATATCAACCGATACTGAAACAAGTTCAGCACAAGTAAGTAAGTTCGCTGAATTTCCTTTCAATATCAATAGTTGGGTAAAGAAAGGTAAAAGAGCCATATAAGGCTCCTCTTTTTATAAGTCTACAGATAACAACTTACCTACTAGTTGGTGGTTTGATCGATAAACGCGTCCACATCCTTTTTAAATTTCTGCATAGAAGGTATATGTGTATACATCATATGGCCAGCCTCATAATATTTCATGATGATGTTCTTTTTTAAATCAGCATCCAATCCCATATGGTTTATGGAATGCTCTACGCCATAAAAGACCGTGGCCAGATCGTAATATCCGTTAAGGATTAAAATCTTTAAATTAGGGTTTCTTTTCATGGCAGAGGTCATGTCTGGCAAGGTGGTTGTGGCCACTTGCATGTTCCAAACAACGTTACCATTATGTTTCCAATCCCACTTAAAATTTTTCCTGGTACTTGCACTAGTGGTATAGCTCAAATCTTTTCTAACGTTTAAATCGTTGTACAAATAGTCCTTAAAAGCAGAGATGTATGGTGGAGAGATGGCATCGCTCTGCGGGTCTGTAAGCGACGACTGCGACAACGGATCCTCATTGATTCCGGTAAATCTAGAATCTAGCCTACCTACTGTAAGACCTTTATCTCTTAGTGCTTCTTGAAAATACTCGCCATTGGTGACCCTTAGGTCAGCTTTTAAGTAATACGCTTGGCTTACCCCAGAATAGTCCGCCAACTTTTGTGCGACAGCTGCTTTTTCCGAAGCGCTTAATTGATCGCCTTTCAGTAGGGCAGGAGCATATTCGTTTTGGGTAAAGGTTCTTACCTCAGCTAGAAAAGCCTCCAAGCTTTCACCCTTGTTTTTTACCTTGTTATGATACCAAGCAGTTGCCGCATAGGTTGGGAAATGAATTAAATAGGCGGTGTCGTCTCCTGGACCAAACAATAAATGCTGTAAATCAAAAACAGCAGATACCATAATCACCCCGTTCATAGTAATACCCTTGTCTTGAAGATGTTTTACCAAGCCGGCATTTCTAAAGGTACCGTAGCTTTCCCCAAGCAAGTATTTGGGAGCGTTCATCTTGTCGGTTTTTATGATAAACTGTTCTATGAACAGACCTATACTGCGGATGTCTTGATCCACACCCCAAAAATCTTCCCATTTGGCATCACCAATAGGTTTGCTAAAGCCAACACCTACAGGGTCTATCATCACCAAATCCGCCTTATCCAAAATGGAAAACTCATTATTGACCACTTTATAAGGAGCTGGTTTGGTATATGAGGGATCATTGATTTCAATGCGTTTTGGTCCCAATACGCCAAAATGCAACCAAAAGGAAGCGGACAATGGACCTCCGTTAAAAGCAAAGACAATGGGTCTATTTTTACTCGAATTCGTTTTTCTATAATGTGTGAAGCCAAATAACGCTATGGGTTTGTCATTTTCATCCCTGAGCTGCACCGTTCCCGTCTCTGTAGCAAGGGTAATAGTTTTTCCATTGATGGTCACGGACTGGGTAGAGGTGAAGATTTCGGCATCAGGAATTTCTTTTTTTTCTGATTTTTCTTGGGCAAATGCAACAAAGGTGAACAGCACGAGCACTGTGGATAACAATTGGTTTTTCATTTGGTGTACTTTGTTAATTAGACTGTTTTTGAGCTCTTTAGAGAGGTGGTTCAAATTAAGGATAAAAATAGTTTTAGAGATAGTTTTGTGCACAAAACTTAAAGGGTACTTACCCTTTTCCTTATCATGACATAGAAGCCCGTAAAATATTCCTTAATCGCCAGAGTTTTGCCCTTATTATCAACTTCAAATGCTAGGTGGTCATAGGGCCATTGTTCAATCCAGAATTTATGATTGCCCAAGTAGATCATAGGATAACAGGTATCTTCAATACAATACACTAAATTTTGGCTTTCACCTATTTTAATTTGGATGGTTCCCCCAATTTTTGAATCGAAACCAGCGTAATCACCCGTGTAATTGGTAGGGTTTTTTAGGGTTTGCTTCTGAAATGAATCGGAAGTGATCCTTCTCAAATTCAATAATTACCATCAAAAGTTAAGCTATTTTTTCTTAATCATTTTTAATGAAAACCACCCGAGCAATAAAATCATTAGAATCATGATTCCCCAGAGCCAATTCTTGTTTTGGAAAAGAGGTTCTGTCACTGGAACCCCGTCCTTTTCTATGGTAAGTTCGTTACCAATCTCTATGGCTGTCAATTCTTTCGGAATCTTATCTGTGAATCGGTCAATATCATAATGCGGCCTTACAGCTTTGTTGTTCCCGTATGTTAAGAAGTAGGTCACAGGTTCTGTAAAACGAGCTACTAGTTCATGAACATATCCTTTTACCTTGATAGTACCGAGTGTTAATGCTTGACTGTCTTGATTGTGAATTAGGATTTTTAATTTTTTAAGTGTTGTGCTACCACATTTAATCTCATTTTCATTAATAGAATTTAAGGTTCCAGACGCGAGCGTACTGTAATTGTATTTCCAACCTTGCTCCGTTTTTAAGCTGTCCGTGAGATATTTTATGGTTACAGGTCGGTAATAATCAAAAGTATCCTTAATGCCTATGTCAATATGGCTAACAGCTGAAGCGAGTTGTAGTTCAATATCAATTTCGGTCTGTTTCAATAGCTTATTTTGTTTTGTTTCCGTCTTCTTAATTGAATGGTTTTCATAAATCCCTTTGGTGATTTCGTATTCCGAAACACTTGCGGCCGACAATTCTGGTTTTTCCTTACTATCTATGAGCAATCGGAAAAAACGATACTTTGAACTCGGAAAAGTCAATTTGGTGAATTGAAAATCGGTTATTTCATTCTTAATTGATAGCATTCGATAATTATCGGTAATGGTGAACCATTCCTGTTGGTCTTGACTGCCCTCAAGCTTAAGCTGCCAATCAAAATTTTGCTGTTTAAATTCTAGTTGGATTTGATTTATTGGTTCTGTTGTGGGAATTTCAAAAGTGAAAAAATACCCCTTATCGTTGTGAGTGGCGGTATTGAGCATTTTGAATACAACTTCCTTATTGGATATCTTTTCCACATTCCGCCGGATTAGATAGGGAGATTCAATGGTGTCATTATTGGTTATGCCAAAGATTCTGATATCCGATAAGTTCTGCGAAACCTTACCAAAGATATCCTTTGGTAAAACCAGTTCATGCCATTGTTCAGAAACCTCTTTTAACTCACGCTTATAATCATACTGTTCCATCTGTCCATAAGCATATGAACATAATAACAAAAGAAGCCAGGTATACGATTTAACTGTTATTTTCATTAGAAATAAAATGTTTGTATTTGTTGTACAAAAATGAAATGATCAAAAGCAATATTCCTAACGATACAAATACAATCGTTTTTGAAATGGTATCAAGATGAGAAATATCATAAAAGAAAAGTTTGATTAGTGTAACTCCGAATAATGAAATGGCCCCAATTCGTAAATGTTTTTTCTTTTTCCAAATTCCGAAAGCGATTAAGAACAACGAATAACTCCCCCAAAGAATGCTTAGTCCAAGTTTGTATGATTGCGTGGATCCCGCAATATCCAACCAGTTGATCAACTCACTGCTTATAATCCACAAAACAGAAATGTGCAGTAGGAAATCAAAAGCAATCTTGAGATTCTTCTTTATAAATTCCTGATGAACATATTGATAGCAAGAAACCAGCGTTAGGATAAAGAATACAAATGAAACATACCTAATTCCAATGTTAAAAATGCCTCTTTGATAGTATTCTGATAAAGTTTGTTCCAAATAGCTTTCACGCAATTCGCTAAGAACATAAAGCCCTTGCGTTAAAAAGACGACAATTGCCAATGTATTTAAGCCAAGATTCATCAATCCTAATGGCTGATTTTTTAACTTTTTTAAATTCACGAAAGAAAGTATTGAAACGAACAACAAGGAATAATTGATGATCCATATTGATTCAAAATCACTTAAATCGTAATTCCAATAATTATTGGGGTATTGTTGGCCTTCTGAAGTAACGTTAAGTATAGAATCCATGAAGAGTTGATCCCAATAATTTGCTATTTCTATACGGAATGAATAGTAAAGCGTATAAATTAGAATCCCCGGAATTAGATAGGAAACAATTTTTGAAGTCCATTTCTCAGGGTTTAATGCAGGCTGGTAATTTTTGTTTCGGTTCAGGAAGCTAATAAACCCAAAAGCTAAAATGAACAGGAGGGAAGTGAGAAAATTAATGTTTAGAAAAGGCAGTACTCTTGATTCTGGGTTTTCAGGATAGTAATTGCCGTATATCGTGTCCCAGTCATGAACGATGCTAAAGAATGCCAAGATCATTAGGGGGTACGATAGTTTTTCATAAATGGAAACATTTTTAGTTCTTCCAATCCAGAATAACAATGCGGCCTCTCCTGCCCATAACAACGTTACCCAATTTCCATCCAATTGAACTGGTACGGCTATTGTAATGAAAACCAAAACCAATCCTGAAACCAGAAAAAATAGATTTTTGTCAGCGAGTTTCTGACGAAAAATTATTGCGCTGACAATAAAATGAACAATGGCGTTGCAGAGCGTGAATACCCCTAATAATTGTTCCCCAGTTTCGTGGGTGTTCAAAATGGCATATCCAAAACCATAGAAAATAAATGAATTTGCCAGTAGTAGCAGAATATCGCCAATGTCAAACTTTTCTTTTTGGAGTATTTTATAGGCAAGAAACGTTAGATAAAATGTTGCGAAGAATATAGATAGAAAAGTAAGTGCCAAACCAAAATGTTCATCCGTTTGATACTTTGATACATACCACAAAAAGAAAATGAACCATGTTAGTCCAAACGAAGAATAGTATAGCGATTTCCAGTGTTTCTTGAATGAAATTATTAGAATACCTACATTAATAATAGCCATGTATGTATATAGTATAGCCACTTTTCCAGAGCCGTCACTTAGTAAAAACGGAACAGCGTATGCTCCCACTAAGCCTATATGGGCAATAACTTGTTTGTTGTAATTAATTGCTGCCACAACGGTAAAAGCCGTAAAAATGACCATGAGTGCAAATGCAAAAAATTGAGGGACTAAGTCATAGAAACTGTAAGCGGCATACGTCATGAAATACATGATTGCAATGGCTCCCCCAACAAGTACCGCACTATAACTTTTATACTTTCTCTTTAATTTAATTCCAAAGCCCAAGAGTCCTACTCCTGCCAAGTATCCTAAGATTATTCTTGTGAGAGGACTGATTAAATCGTGCTCAATAGAATATTTAGCTCCAATGGCCACGCCAATTATGGTGATTCCAATTCCAATTTTATTAATTAGGTTCTCACCTATAAATTTTTCAAGGTCTTTTTTGATTTTTGGAGGAGTGTTTGCCTTTGGAGCGGAATATTTTAATGGTTCTGTTATTGTCTGTTGTTGCGCTGTTGTATGTTCAACTGTTGTTTCTTCTTTTACGATTTCAGAGACCGTATTCGTTAGGGAATCCTCTTTTTTTATTTCTTCTTTTTCTGAGGTTGTTTTTACTTCAGACGTTTTTAGTCTATTTATTTCATCGCTTAAACTATTGATTTCCCGCGAAAAGTCGTTTTGCTTTTCTTGTAGGGTCTCTAGCTTTTTAAGGAGTTGATTTATTTTATCTTGATTGTCGGTCATTTTTTTTGATTTGTGGCGGCGATTTGATATGAAATTGTTTTAATGTTTTATATCCAATGATAAGTGAAGTTCGTGCTTTTCAATTAAAAATCCGTACCAAATTGATGTATTTAGGCTTTGGATGAACGAAAAACTCGATATCCTATATAACTATTTCGAAAGGTTAATAACAACCAAAGAAGTTTGGAGTTTTTTAAGACAACCTCTTTATAACATTCAAAGGGTATTTAAAAAAGAAGTTAAATCCATTTCTTTGTCCAGTTCTAACTTCTTTTTGAGTCGGTATTTGGATTTCAAGATACTTTCTGGCAATACATTTAAAGTAGCCGCAATTTCCTTGGTAGTCAGGTTCATTCTTAAGAAGGCCGCCAAACGGATTTCTTTTTCGGAAATATCGGGGTAGAGGGTTTTGAGTTTTTGGTCAAAGTCGTTGTGCACCTCTGAGAAATAGGATTTAAAGACCTCCCAATCCTTGTCGGAAGCATTCTGTTTTTTAAGGAGCATCACAATACGTCGAAACTCCACCTTGAATTTTTCCGGCGAGCTTTTAAGGTTTTCCAGATTTTCCTTGAGCTCCTGGATAAAGGTGTTCTTTTGAACCAGGTGCAAGGTTTGACTAGTCAATTCCTTTTTCTTGTGCTCAATTTCTTGTTTATAGATTTCCTCTTGTTTTTCGCGTGCTATTCTATTCTTTTTGATACGCTGTCTATATCCAAAGACAGACAATCCGAACAAGCCTAGAGCAGAGGCCATGCCCCCGGCGTAAAGCCCTTTAGTGAGCCTGTCGACCTTGGCCTTTTCATTTAAGGTTTTGATTTCTTCCTCTTGAAGTGCGATTTCGGCTTCCTTTTTTTCGGTTTCGTAGATGGTTTTGAGTTCTTCGATTTGCCTGGATTTATCCCTGCTGAAAATACTATCATTAATTTTTAGATAATTTTCAATATCATTAAATGCTAAATTATTTTTGTTATCTCTTTTAAATGCTTGATATCTATAAAACAAGGCTTGTTTTTTTAAGTCGAGAGCTCCTGCTGAATCTGCAATCTGAATTGTCTTATTTAAATAATCGATTCCTTTCTTTGTCTGACCAGCTAGACTAAAAGCGTTGCCAGTTTCACCTAAATTAGCTATAACATTAAGTATCGAATTGTTTTTCTTATTTATCTTCTCTGCTTCCAACAAGTAGCCTAATGCCTTGCTATATTCCTTCTTCTTAGAATATGTCATCCCAAGGTTACTGAGACTGTTGGCCTGCATATTTGGAACGTCGATTTCTTTCGCTATTTTAAGGGCTTTATCAAACATATCAATAGCTTTATCGTATTCATTTAGCTCAACAAAGACGGAACCCATGTCCACAAAATTATGACCCATATAAATGTTGTCATTTGTAGCCTTATATATTTTTTGAGCGGCTTCATAATGGATAATAGCTTCTTTATAGTTTCCCTGATTGTACTCAATGCTACCAAGTTGAGCATATGAATCTGCATCCCTCCAGGGTTCTTCAGGAACCGTATCCAATACTTTGATGGATTTTAATGTGTAATCATACGCGAGTTTGTAATTGCCTTTTGATTGATACATGCTTCCAACGCTTCCGAGACCATTTCCATAATTCAACCAAAAACCATTTTGCCTAAATATTTCCGTAACTTTTTTCTCCATTTCAATGGCACTTTCTACTTGACCTTGGTCAAAGTCAATTCTAGCTATGGCAGATAGCGTGTTTGCTTCTTGTTTGATATTCGGATGTTTGTTCCAAACCTCTAGAGACTTGTTATAATAATATTTGGCAGAATCAAGGGAAGCAGTAAGCTTATGGTAAACTCCGATATGATAATATGCTTTACCTATATTGGACCAGTCTTTTAGATTTGTTGAGAGTTCCAGACTTTTTCTGGCATATTCCAATCCCTTTTCAGGTTGGTTATAGACTTCAGCATAATACAAATATTCTAGGGTCTTGATTTTTGGAATGCCATCTTCTAGAGTGTTTAGTTGAGCGAGTAAACTATCAATTCTTTCCTGCCCTTGAAGTTGGCCCAAACACCATAATGGAGCAAAAAGAATTGCCGCCAAACAAAATCTTAGTTTTTTCATGAGAGGTTGATTACACCACCAAGATACCCAATAAATCTCTTGGTAAGACATGCCATATTGCACCTCAAAAAGGGTTTGTCCATGTAAAGTCCATACTCATGCAGGTTGCAGGATGGGTCAATAGAATCTATAAAGCCTTGATTTTATTGGTGTTGAAGGATTTTTTGCTTATTGCTTAAATTATCCTTGTCCATGTCTGATTTGAGGTCAATCCTAGGATGTTGTCCATACTTTGTCCATGGTGAAAATTAGGGATGTGCGTTTTTCTACTCTAGGTTTGGAGTGTTGAATCCTAAAAACCAAAAAGTTATGAAAACAAAACACCAAACCTCAAGGGTATTTATGATAATGCTGATAAGTGTATCATTATTAGGTGTAATTTCCTGCGGTAGCGAAATTGAGCCCGTAGAACCACCTGTTGAAACCGGTGGAGGAGAAAATCCTGTGACTGAGACTCCAGAAGAGCCAACTCCTGAACCAGAAAACAATCAAGATCTTGATGCAATCAATGAGGCAATAGCTAACTTAAGCTATGATCCCGAACAAATTTTAAATGTTCAAAGCACGACAGGTACAGACCCGACCAATGACCGAACAAATAAAAACACGGATTTGGGTTGGGTTACAGAATGTAGAACCATTGACTATAACATCCGCTCCAATTTTGAGGACGTAGTGGTCTTTGATCCAACCATAGGTGTAATTTACCCCGGAGCTTTGGTTATTGGGAATGGAGATTTATTGAATGGAGCTCCATTACCCTTGCAAGTTTCCAAGGCGCCGACAAAACTTAGGGTAGATTTGCCTGGAATAGGAGATGGCGGTAATATTACCGTTGATGATCCCACCTTTCAGAATACACAGGCCAGTATTGATGTAGCTCTGGAATATTGGAATGCACAAATCCAACCACAGGGCTATGAAATAGATGCCGATACTTATTTTGAGAAGACTACTGCATATAGTAGAGAACAAATGAGCCTTGACCTTGGTGTAAGCACCGAATGGTCCAAAGGATCATCTTTTGAATCACAATTTGATTATACCAAGACCACAGAGAAAAGAGTGGCAACGCTATTGTATAGACAGGTGTTTTATGATGTGGTTATGGAAACCCCGGAAAGTCCGGCTGCCGTTTTTGGCAATGATGTAGATTTGGCAACGGCTCAGTCCATTCTTTCCAATGAAAGTCCACCAGCCTATGTCAGCTCGGTGCAGTATGGAAGAATTATTATGATGCGAATGGAAACTACGGATACGGAAACCGATGTTAACCTAGAAGCAGTTTTGGAATACAAAACCGCTAAAAAAGGCGCCACAGTTGAAATTAATGCTGAGTATGAGAAAATCATCAAAGAATCGACCATCAATGTGGTGACTATTGGTGGAAACGCACAAGTAGCCACGGAAGTAATCACAGGAAGTGAAATAGAAGAAGGTAAGGGAGGTCTTAACTATGTTATTTCTGAAGGAGCGCTCTACAGTCGTGATAACCCTGGAGCACCAATTGGTTATACCGTTAAGTATTTAAAGGACAACAGAATTGCGAAAATGGGGTACAACACTGACTATCGTGTTGAAAAATGCACCACATTTGAGTATGTCCATAAAAATGCAAAGCTTAGAAAAAAGATCCTGGTTGATGTACGCTTCCGATTCTCCTATAAAGTGAAGGGCACACAGACGGTAAAAGAGACTGAATGGGAAAAAGTGAATAAACAGAACATATTCTTTAGCATGGCCCCGCCTGAAGGGGCACATGGAGTAAACATCCAATTCCAATTCTGGGATGGAGTCTGGAGAACATTGGGCGAGCAATCTCTAGGATATTTGGATAAGGAATACTGTTATGAGGCTTACTGTTCCAAACGCTTTTTGGGTGTTTGTACAGAATATACTTTTCAAAGCGTCAATTGCAATTAAATAAGAACAGTTCAAGCAGCTGGCCGCTCAGGTTGGGTTCAACAACCTGATGCCGGCTGTTATTTTGTTTTATAAAGCTGAATAGGTAGGGTTTCTTATTGGTTTATGTAACGCTTTGGTACTTTAATACATGCTTTGTTATGGCATTTTCTAGTTCATGATACTTAGTTTGAATAAGCCAATGACCCGAATCCAATTCTATAAACTCATAATCATTTTTCATGTATTGATGACTTTCATTGACAGCATATGAACCTATCGCAATGTCCTTTTTTCCCCAAATAAATAAAGTAGGAACATTAATATCTCCCAATATTGTGTCTTTTGCAGCTTTCTTTAATAACGTATAGTTACTTCGATAATAATTTATGGATGCTGTCAGTTGTTTTGGGTTTCTAAAAACCTTCAAATAATCATCAATTTCACTCGGCTCACTGTTCTTCCATAACTTTCTTAATATTTTAAAGTCATCTTTTCTAATTCCTTCTTCTGGAAGATATGGCAACTGAAAGTTTTTGACATATTGACTCATTTTACGTTGTTCCGTATCCGCTACAATTGCTTTTCCAAATGCTTGATAATGAGGAACAGAGATTCCAGTCCAACTTAAAATTCTGTCTTGATAATCATGAACTATTTTCCAGCCAATAATGGCTCCCCAATCATGACCAACAAGATGAAATTTTTGTGTATTTAGAAACTTGGAAATACCTAAAATATCCTTAGCTAATTTATCTAAACTATAGTGTTTTTTGCCCTTCGGACAAGCGTCTTTGCTGTACCCCCTTAAATTAGGTGCTACGCAATAGAAGCCTTTTTCGGAAAAGTGAGACATTAACTTTTTCCACATATATGAAGTCTCGGGCCAGCCATGTAAAAAAATCACTAATTCGTTTTCTTTATCGCCATCAGTTCGGCAATCGAAGATTAAATCGTCAATCTTTACTTTAATAGTTTCTTGCATGATTAGGAATTAAACCAAGTGTTAAGGTAAGGATTGTTTGAATGCTGAAATGTATTCAACATAGATCTTCTTTAGCAACCGTGGCTTCTTGACTCCGCTTGAAATGACTCAAAGACTATTTTTTTGCCTCTACTAATTCCAGCTGGTCTATGCTTACATTGGTCATGAACATACCATAATTGACAGCGGCCTTGTTTTTTTCCAGGGTATCAATAGTGCCTACTGCTTTCCCATCAAAAAGGCGGACGCGATCTCCTATTTTAAAGACAGGTCTGGGTTTGTTCTTTTCTTTTTGAATTGCCTTTTTCTTTTCAACCTTCTTTTCTTGCCTAACCTTTACAATTTTTTGCTCTAGCTCTTGGGCCACCTGTTTCTTTTGAACCTGTTTTGCTTTTGCCTGTTTTGCTGATGTTTTTTTACGTTTGCTGTTTTCGGTTTCTACTATTCTCAGCAACTCGGAGATTAAAGGCCGCTTTTTGTTGTCTATAAAATAGCGCTCAGCGGCTGTATTGATTTTATCACCTAATTGAATCATCCGTTGGTTATGATCATACAATTCTTGATAGTTTTCCAGCTTGGACTTGATTTTAGCATTTAGTTTTTCCAAACGTTCTGCTTCATCACGCGCTTTGGTTTCTTCATCTTGCAACCGGGAACCAGTCTGGACCATTTTGGACCGCTCTTTCTGTAGTTTGGCTATGGTCGCATCAAAACGCACCTTGCCACGTTCAATCTTTTTCTTGGCCTTATTGATTAAACTATAGGGGATGCCATTTTTTTGTGCTACTTCAAAAGTAAAAGAGCTTCCAGCTTCTCCCAGGATCAATTGAAAGGTGGGTTCTAAAGTTTTGGAGTTGAACAGCATGTTGGCATTGGTGGCATGCGGTAACTCATCAGCTAAAGCTTTTAAATTGGCATAATGTGTAGTGATAACCCCATACGCTTCGCGCTCATAAAAAATTTCCAAGAAGGCCTCAGCCAGCGCACCACCTAATTCCGGGTCACTACCAGTTCCAAATTCGTCAATTAAGAATAGGGTTTTGTCATTGCACCGTTTTAAGAATTGATTCATGTTCTTAAGACGATAGCTATACGTGCTTAGATGATTTTCAATAGACTGGTTGTCTCCTATATCGGTTAATATCTTATCGAACAGACAGACTGTACTACGTTCATGCACTGGAATAAGCAAACCACTTTGTAGCATCACTTGCAAAAGCCCTATTGTCTTTAACGTGATGCTTTTTCCACCAGCATTTGGGCCAGAAATAACGATTATCCTATTTTCTTTATGTAATTGAATGGTTTGTGGCCATGTCTTTTCTCGTTTGAGTTTGTTGGTCAGAAAGAGTAGGGGATGATAGGCATCTCGCAGAAAAAGTTCTTTTTTTTCATTGATTTCTGGGAGCAAGGCGTTCATGTCAGAAGCATATTTGGCCTTAGCTGCTGTAATGTCTAAATGAATAAGGTAGTTTTGATATTGTTTTAAAAGATAATCATAAGGTCTCATGGTATCCGTAAGCTGGTTTAGGATACGTTGGACCTCTTCTTTTTCTTCAAATTCAAGATTACTGAGTTCCCTAACAAAATTGAGGGTTGTCTCTGGAACAATGTAAACGATACTGCCCGTTTTGGAACTGCCCATCATTGTTCCCTTTACTTTTTTACGGTGCATTGCTTTCACCGCTAAGACTCTTCGGTTTTCAACAACAGATTCACGTATGTCATCAAGAAAATCCAGTGATTGGCATCTAGTCAGGGCAACACCAAAACTCTGATTGATTTTGCCGCGAACTTCATTGATTTGCCTTCGTATATGGTGCAGTTCAATAGAAGCATCATCTCTGATTTCTCCAAACTTATCAATGACATTGTCTATAGCGACGGGAATTTCAGTATTGACTTCCAATTGTTCAGTACTGGTAAAAAGGAGGGGGTAGTATTCTTTGAATTTTTTAAAGAATTTCTGATGTAGCCCAACAGTTTTGCAAATACCGCCTATTCGCCTGAACCCAGAAATTTCTAAAGTCGTGTTTTCAATCTTCAATAACTTCAGTTCCCCATTGATAGTATCAAAACCATGGTTCGGAATTCTATTATCATTAGAAAAAGATGCTAAATACTCTGATGTTTGCCCTAAAATCTTCAATAAAAGTTCCTTGTCAGCAATAGGCTTAACTTCTAGGGCCGTTTCTTTTCCCAATTCTGTATTGCAGCGTGCAGAAACCTGTTCCAATACTGTTGGAAATTCTAAATCTTGAAGTGTTTTTGGATGTATGCTTTGCATTTTCTTTTACTAGCAGCGCAAAGATAGGTATTCAGTCCGCTTAAAAAAGAGATGGACAAGAATAGAGAAGGAACAGATGTGAAGATTTTGAGAAAACATAGGTTTTAGTTAACGAAGCCGCCAACAGGTAACCCACTGGGTACATTTTCTGGAATGGTTTTGTCAAAATCAGGATCATTCAATGTGTTCAGGAATGAAATGATCAAGCCCATTTCTTTTACTGATAGTTCCAAGTCATGAACAAAAGGGTCAAATTGGGATGGATGTACATTTGGATTGCGAACTTTACCCTTGGAAATATCCTCATAGAATTCCAGCACCCTCCTTAAAGTCATAAAACTGCCATTGTGCATGTACGGGGCTGTGAACCTAAGGTTTCTTAAAGATGGAGTTCTAAAGGCGAAACTGTCTTTTGCACTTATATCCGCAATCCCAAAATCTACAAAAGGTAGTTTTGAATTCTCCGGAACCCCCAGAACGTGCATCTTATAATCAGAGAACATTGGGCCATTATGGCAATTGACGCACCCAACTTTTTTAAATTGTTCAAACCCATCTTTCTCACTAATTAAAATAGCCTCTCCATCACCCCTCATATATTGATCAAAACGAGAATTGTTGTTAATCAGAGTTCTTTCAAAAGCCGCAATGGCTTTTCCTAAATTTTCAATGGTAATGGGTTCTGCATCATTAAACGCATTCTTAAATAGTGTTTGATACTCAGGAATATTTTTTAATCTATCTATAACCACCAGTAAAATTTCATTTTCTGTAAAACTGCGACCACGCATTTCCTCAAAAGCCTTAATGGGCTCCAATGCTTGTTTTTCAAGGCTTTTTGCCCTGTCGTCCCAAAACATGGGTGCATTCTCTGGAGCATAAGGTTCGTGGTTTTGTATTCCGTTAAAAGCCGAATTCAATATGGTCTGAGCATTTCGTTTAACAAAAGGAATATCATTTTGAGCATTGAATTTTCTTTTACTTCCGAGGCCTTTGGCATTAGTGCCTATAGAAATATCCAAAAAATCCGCATACCCCATATCTGGATGATGGCATGTTGCGCAAGAGATGTCTTTATTTCCTGATAATATGGGGTCATAAAACAGAAGTTTGCCCAGAGCTTCTTTTTCTATGGATGAAGGGTTGCCTTTTGGTGATACTACACTTTTGGGTAAAGCACCTACAGCAGGAAAATCCTCAGATACAGCTGCAACTAAAACCTCCTTCGATTTTGGACCTCTGCATCCTAAAACAAGGGCTACCGTCCAAAATATCAAAAAAATTTGCGTGCTCTGTTTCAAACTGGAGACATTTAGGATTCTAAAGATATGAGGAATATGCCGTCGGATCAATTATAGACGCGAATGACTTCACCGTTTCCTTTTCCGTTTACACTTCTTATATAGGCATTAACTGCTTTTTCCATTGAAACTGGGTTGTGACCTGGAAAGTAGTCTTTGTATTTTTCATATGCGTCCACTACCATTCCCAATGAAACTACGTTAACTCTAATTCCATTTTCAATTTCTAAAGCCACAGCCTGTACAAAACTGTGTATTCCACCATTTACCATTGCTGCACTTGCTGTTTTTACAACAGGGTCATCGGCCAAAATACCTGTAGACAAGGTAATTGAACCGCTAGGATTTAAAAAATGTTGTCCAATACGAACCAAGTTTACCTGTCCCATCAATTTACTCTTAAGTCCAATGTAGTAGTCATCCTCGGTCAAGTCCTTAAAATCCGCCCATTTGGCTTCACCAGCAATACAGATGATGGCATCTAGTTTGCCAGTTTGCTTAAACAGGTTTTCAATGGAACTACTGTCGGCAATATCCACGGTGACATCACCAGAGGTTCTACCAGCAACCAACACTTCATTTTTTTCTGAAAAGTAACTGGTCACTTTGTTTCCAATAGTTCCTTTTCCTCCAATAATCAATATTTTCATTTTAGGTATTTTCTAATCTTACTCAAAGATAAATACTAATTGTAAGTGTGGACATTGCTAGAATACCTAAAAGTAAAACCAACGGCCAAACAAACTTTAACCATTTGTCATAACCTACATTGACCAACGCAAGAGATGCCAAAATGATTCCTGTGGGGTTAATGAATTTAAAAAGCCCTACGCCATATTGATATGCGTTCACCATAATTTCCCTGCCAACACCAACATTATCTGCCAAAGGTGACATTATAGGCATAGTTAGCACTGCCATGCCTGAAGAAGAGGGGATAAAAAAAGTTAAACCACTATACAGCAAACAGGTAACATTAATAAATAAGCCTTTATGCATGCCCGAGGTTAACTCACTTGCATAGAACAACAAAGTATCACTAACCTGGCCGTCCTCCATCAGAACCGTTATTCCTCTGGCGATACCGATTATAAAAGCCACACCCAATAGATCCTTTGCTCCGGACATAAACTCAGTCACAAATTGCTTTTCATTAAGCCTGGTGATAAAACCGATTAATAATGCTCCAGCAAGAAAAACAGAGGTCATTTCCAAAAACCACCATCCTAATTGTGAAACACCATAAACCATAATTACAAAACAGCATGCAAAAATGAATAGTACCAGTCTTAGTTTTAATGTCAGCTTTGAAACTACAGACGCCTTTGCGCCCAAAAACAATTTTTCTATTTCTTCCTTTTGATTATAAATAATGGATTTCTCAGGATTTTTTTTGACTTTTTGCGCATAGCGTATAATGTAAACTATACAAACAATAAGCCCAAGCAATAACATAATAAGACGACCGTTCAAGCCCACGGTCCAATTAATCCCAGCTGCATCTGATGCAATAATGGTGCTAAACGGATTGACCGTTGATGCTAAGGTTCCAATTGAAGAACCAATGTAAATTGAAGCGATACAGGCAATTGCGTCGTACTTGGCAGCCAAGAAAATGGGAATTAGAATTGGGTAGAAGGCAATGGTTTCTTCCTCCAGCCCAAAAGTAGTTCCTCCAAGCGCAATTAAAGTAGTCACCATTATAATGAGTACAAATTCCCTACCCTTGAGTTTTTCAGCCAACCATGCAATTCCGGCTTCAAAGGCCTTGGTTGCATTTACAATGCTTATTAAACCGCCTATGATCAAAACAAGTAAGATGATATCCGCAGATTGCATGATACCCTTTAAAGGGGCCTGGATAAAACCAACGAGACCTTGAGGTTGTCCTTCCAATTTTCTATAGGTGTTTGGAATGCTTATGGGTTTGGAGATGGCTCCCTCTTTGAATTTTTCTATTGGAATTTGAATTGTTAGTTCATTAAGGTTTTTTTGAGTAGCGGGAAAGCTGATACTTGTTTCCTGTGAAGTTCTAATCAATGTATTCGTTTCACTGTCATACGAAAGACGGTCATACTGGCCAGCAGGAATAATCCAGGTTAGGAGGCAGACAATAGCAGCGATAATGAACAAGACGGTATGTGCTGTTGGAAATTTTAATTTTTGAAGAAAAGACATTGGTTAATTTTGAATATTAGACACAAGGAAAGATATTATTTTTAGATTTATCCAAAGAAATAAGAAGAATTAATGAATGTGAATATAGACCCTAGCTGGAAACCCCATTTACAACCTGAGTTTGACAAACCCTATTTTCAGCAACTGACTCAATTTGTAAAACAGGAATATCAACAGTATACTTGTTTTCCTAAAGGGAAGGATATTTTTGCCGCATTTGATCATTGTCCATTTCAAGAGACCAAAGTTGTTATTATAGGACAGGACCCTTATCATGGACCTAACCAGGCCAATGGATTGTGCTTTTCTGTAAAAGATGAAATTCCCCATCCACCTTCACTAGTGAACATTTTTAAAGAAATAAAGGTTGATGTGGAACAACCGTACCCCAAAAGCGGGAACTTAGAACGATGGGCACAGCAAGGAGTACTGCTTTTAAATGCAACTCTCACAGTAAGGGCGCATGAAGCAGGAAGTCATCAAAAAAAAGGCTGGGAGGAGTTTACAGATGCCGTTATAAAAACAGTATCCTCTAAACAAGAAGGTATTGTTTTTTTGCTTTGGGGAGGGTTTGCAAAAAAGAAATCAATCTTGATAGATAAAGCAAAACATCACATACTTACATCTGGCCATCCTTCACCATTAAGTGCAAATAGAGGTCTTTGGTTTGGTAATCAACACTTTAGTAAAACCAATGCCCTGTTGGGTAAAATGGAAAAAAGGTTGATAAGTTGGTGAATTACTTCTTGAAAGGGTTTTCTTAAAGTATGATAAGAATTCGTACGTTTACATACTAACACAACCATCAGAAAATTCTTAATAAATTGCGCAGACTGAAATCAGTTTTACTCGTCGATGACGACGATACCACGAACTTCTTAAATAGGTTTTTTGTAAAACAATTGGATAGCGGTTTAACGGTCAATACAGCCACTAACGGAAAAGAAGCTATTCACTTTTTGGAGACCACTTCAGATGAGGATTTTATGCCATGCTTACTCATTTTGGACACCAATATGCCTACAATGAATGGTTGGGAATTCTTGGACGCTTTTGATAAAAAGTTTGATGAGGGTTTTAAAGAAAAAATTGTGGTAGTTATGTTAACCGCTTTGGATACTGAAGAAACCACAGCTTTGGCATTGGCAAACCCTAATGTGAAGGGAACCGGCCAAAAGCCACTTTCCGACCTAAAATTTAAGGCATTAATTAAGAAATATTTTTCCTAGACTCTAGAGTATAGAAACACTTTAGAGCTTTTCACCTCATCGATAAGTTGTAGACTTATGAGTCTATTTTGTACTTCATCCAAGGTTTTTAAGGCCATTTGATTTTGTCCCCAGGTTGTTCGTGAAAGCCAATCTTGAATATCCTCTAATTGCTGACGGTATCTATTTGCCAAAGTACTATCAATACTTGGTATTTGTTTGAATTCAATAGTATAGGTATTAATAACTTCTAGGATGTGTTTCAGTAATTCTCCATTAGACTTTAAAAAAGCATTTGTAGCAGCGATAACAAAACAGGGCCACGGGGTGGGGCAGTCTCCAAGCCTTTTAAAGAGACCTTTGTCCACCAATGGTTTTGTTGTAAAATGCTCCCACATAAAATAGGCACCCGAGCCTTCACTAAGGTTTTTAACGGCACCTTCTAAGTTGTCTATTATTTCAAATTGAAGTGTATCTGTATTCCAGCCTTGGTCCTGTGCATGCAGGTATGCCATTAAGTGACTTCCACTTCCCATGCGACTTATAGCAATTTTGTCTTTTTCTAATGTTGCTATGGATGTGCGTTCGCTGTTGTTGGCAACGTGAATTCCCCAAAGTAGAGGGGAAGAGATATACTCTTGTACAATTTTGGATGGATTTCCTTGAGAAATACTTTTAACCAGACCTTCGGTAAGTATAATAGCCAAATCTGTTTCACCATCCTGTAGAAGCTGGCACATTTTTCCTGTGCCTTCTGGAACATCTGTCCATTCTAAATGTATGCCCCGGTCTTCAAAAGCGCCTTCTTCGATGGTTAAATGCCATGGGAGATTAAAATGTTCGGGTACACCAACTATTTTAACTGTTTTCATAAGGTTTTAAAATAGACAAAAATATAGCGAAAATATAGCGAAAATAAGATCAAGCCAATGTTTAGGAAACAAGTCTTTCTAAAGTATATTTTATAAGATTGTCCACTGTTTTAGATGCATTTGTAGAAAACTCCCCAGTAGCTCTATTGGCAAGAATAGCGTTTAAAGATACAGCACGGTGTCCATGAAGTTTTGCTAAGCCATAGATGCCGGCGGTCTCCATTTCAAGGTTGGTTATCTGTTGATTCTGGTATAAAAAGGAGGCAAGCTTTTCATTAAAATCAGAAATTTTTGGGGTCAACCTAAGACTTCTTCCTTGTGGCCCGTAAAACCCTGAATTTGTAACTGTTATGCCTAATCGTATACGATTTGAATAGATTTTATTTCTTAAATTTTCATCAGAATCCACCGCATAAGCTGTTATGTTATGTTGGTTCCACCCTAGAAAATTATTAAGCCGTTCTTGCAGGTCCTTGTTTCTTACGTGTCCAGCTTCATAAAAATGAAGAAGCCCCTCCAAACCTATAGCAGATGAGCTTAGCAAAAATGAATCTATGGGTATATCTGCTTGTATCGCACCAGATGTACCAATCCGTATAAAATCTAACTGTATTTTATCATTTTTGATTTCTCTGGTGGAAAAATCTATGTTTACCAGCGCATCTAATTCGTTAAAAACAATATCTATATTGTCAGTGCCAATACCGGTGGAAATAACAGTTATTCTTTTCCCCTTGTATACGCCTGTATGGGTTAAGAACTCCCTACTTCCTTTTTCAATTTGAATAGAATCGAAATATTTGGTAACCAAATGCACACGACTGGGGTCTCCAACGGTGATTATCGTTGAGGAGATATCTTCCGGTAAAAGATTAAGATGGTAAATACTGCCATCAGGATTCAGAATAAGTTCTGAGTCACTTAAGGCCATTCTAGAGTTTTAAGATGCGATCTGTAGTAGAGTTATATAAGAAGTTATACTTTAAAGAACCTCCTAAATATAATTGATTGTCACGTAGTTGGGAGTAGTAATTCGCTTTGTTGGCAAGAACTTCTTTTCCTTTCCTTGTTAGCTTAACCGGATTGAAAGAGCCAAATAAGGGTTTCAGTGAAGAAATCATGCGATCATACTGTGTATCTCCAAAACCATAATACCCTTGATTTGCAAGAATTTGTTTTAATAAGACAGCTCTGGATTCTGGTTTTTGAATTGCCGCTGTGTCCAAAATACGGTTCTCCATTTCATTAAGACCGTTCTTAATGGTTGGAAAACGTTTTAAATGTGCTCTTAAGGCCTCAGATAAGTATTGAAACTGAAAATTGTTATGCGCAATCAAGTTTTCTAATCGAATAGGGTTGTCGCTGCAATACAATTGCCAGACATAGTCAGCAAATTCAATATCATCTTGAGACAAGATGGTTCTATTCTCATATAAATTCAGCAATTTCTCATCACTGAGTTCGCTTAAACCATATAATTTATCACTTTCATCCTCTTTTCCGCTACACACTAAAGAAATCTCTGCGTGTCTTCTATGCGTTTTTAACCAACTTAATACGGCCAGCATGTTTATTTGGCAGAAAAGATCATATTCAAACCAAAGAACAATCTGGTCCTGTTGCTTGTGGTTACATAGCGACCTATATTCTTTGAGAGTTTTCTCGACAAACCAAGATTTGGAAACCTTGTAGTTTTTGTTCAAAAATTCAAACCGGGTTTTCCAAAAAGATTCGCTGCCTACTGCACATAGAGTCTTGCCTTCACACAGCATTTCTCTCCATGTAATAATGTCTCCTTTTAGGTGTAACGATTGTAATTTTGACGTGAAATTGTCGCCGTTGGTAATATGCAACAGTGATTTCATTTTCAGTTTAGTTTTCGTCGGTTAGAATCATTAAATGTAAGATTTAAACCAAGAACACAAAAATTTTTTCATAAAACATTGGTTGTCAAAGCTTAAATTTAACAACGTAGGAAAAATATGAAGATAATATCAGGAATGAATACGCTATCCGCCAACTCTTTTAACAGAAAATCCATGCTCTTTCAAAAAGGCCATAATTTTATCCCGATAATCCCCCTGAATGATGATAAAGTCATTTTTATAACTACCTCCTACGCTTAAATAAGACTTAAGATCCTTAGTGAGTTTTTTAAAATCAACATCAGATCCCGTATAGCCTTCCAAAATAGTTACAGGCTTGCCCTTGCGTTTTTCATACTTGCAGATTATTGGCGCATCTTGAAGCCAATATTTGGGATTATCTTTTTTGGGGACCTCGCTTTCATCTGGAACATGGTCCGGAAATAAGTTTTTAAGTTGATCTTGTATATCCACAAGTTAATTCTTTACTAATCCTAATTCAATAAGTCGTTCATGCAGATATTCGCCCGCAGTAATATCTTCAAATCCTTTTGGATGCTGGTCATCAATACAGTCTGAAAGGCAGTTTAAAGGCATCTCGCTAATCGGATGCATAAAAAACGGAATAGAGTACCTAGATGTGCCCCAAAGTTCTTTAGGTGGGTTTACAACTTGATGTATGGTAGATTTTAGTTTGTTATTGGTAAGCCTGGACAGCATATCGCCAACATTGATCATAAGTTGATCGGTCCTTGCTATGGCATCTACCCATTCACCTTGATGGTTCTTTACCTGTAATCCCTTGCCATGTGCGCCCATAAGCAATGTAATGAGGTTGATGTCTCCATGCGCAGCCGCTCTTACGGCATTTTTAGGTTCTGAGGTAATTGGAGGGTAATGAATTGGCCTTAGAATGGAATTTCCATTCTTTATCCATTCATCAAAATACATTTCATCTAGGTCAAGATGCAAAGCTAAAGCCCTAAGAACATATTTGGCTGTCTTTTCTAGCATCTGATAAGCCTCCTTTCCAACGCTGTTGAATTCCGAAAGTTCTTTAACATAAACATTATCTGGGTATTCCGCTTCAAGCTTTGGATTGTTTTCAACATATTGACCAAAATGCCAAAACTCTTTAAGGTCACCCTCTTTTTTTCCCTTTGCATGCTCTTTTCCAAAGGAGGTGTACCCACGTTGCCCGCCTATTCCTTCAATTTCATAAGTATCCTTTGTGGTTTGTGGTAGTTGAAAAAACTGTTTAATCTCCCCGTAAAGCTGTTCCACTAAATTCTCGGATAAAAAATGACCGCTTAAGGCAACAAAACCTATATCCTCAAAAGCAGCACCTATTTCTGCAATGAATTTTTCTTTCCTGGGAGCATCACCAGAAACAAAATCTCTCAAATCTACGCTTGGAATCGCACTCATAACGTCAAATTTAGTTTACCATCAAAAGTAATGAATATTAAGAAACCTTTCTAAAAATTGGAAGATCATAGATAGCTTTTTCATTACTTTTAACCCCATTGAATTTTTTACTTTATGAGATATCATATTGGTAGTTTGGACCAACAGAAATTACTGAACTTATACAAGGGAATGCTAAAGCCCAGAATGATAGAAGAGAAGATGCTTATTCTTTTGAGGCAAGGCAAAATTTCCAAATGGTTTAGCGGGATTGGTCAAGAAGCAATATCGGTAGGGGTAACCCAAGCCTTGAATACTGAAGAGTATATTTTGCCCATGCACCGTAATTTGGGTGTTTTTACCTCTAGAAATATTCCATTACATCGGCTTTTTGGACAATGGCAGGGAAAACAAAGTGGCTTTACCCAAGGAAGAGATCGGAGCTTTCATTTTGGAACCCAGGAGTATAAAATTGTTGGGATGATATCTCATTTGGGTCCCCAATTAGGGGTTGCTGACGGGATTGCCTTAGCGGATATGCTGCGGAGAAAGAAAAGAGTGACAGCGGTTTTTACAGGAGAAGGCGCAACTAGTGAAGGTGATTTCCATGAAGCATTGAATGTTGCCTCTGTATGGAATCTTCCAGTTTTATTTTGTATTGAAAACAATGGCTATGGCCTTTCTACGCCTACAAATGAGCAATACAATTGTGAAAACCTTGCAGATAGGGCCAAAGGATATGGAATAGAATCCAGAATTATTGATGGTAACAATATCTTGGAAGTATACTCAAAAGTAGATGAGTTGTGTAAGGCGATTAGAAAAAGGCCAAGACCTGTTTTACTGGAGTTTAAGACCTTTAGAATGCGTGGGCACGAAGAAGCTAGTGGCACTAAATACGTTCCGGAAAAGCTGATGAAGAAATGGGAAAAGAAAGACCCTATTGCTAATTATGAGGCGTTTCTATTGGAAGAAGGAATTATAAAAGAGGAAGAAATAGGGAGACTTAAAGATGAAATCACAGAAGAAATCAATTCAAATTTAAAACTTGCATTTGATGAACCTGCAGTTGATGTAATTGAAACTAAAGAATTAAGTGAAGTATATCAAGATTTTAAATATGAGCATGTTGAACCTAAAGAAAATGTAAAAAACATTCGCCTTGTTGATGCGATTTCCCAAGGCTTGGAACAATCTATGGAACGCTACAATGAACTGATTATCATGGGTCAGGATATTGCAGATTATGGAGGGGTTTTTAAAATAACAGAAGGATTTACATCGAAATTTGGCAAAAGTAGGGTGAGAAATACGCCTATTTGTGAATCAGCTATTGTTTCTGCTGCAATGGGATTGTCAATAAATGGCATGAAAGCTGTAATGGAGATGCAATTTGCTGACTTTGCTACTTCAGGTTTTAACCCAATAGTAAATTACCTGGCCAAAGTGCATTATCGATGGGGTGAAAATGCAGATGTTGTGGTGCGGATGCCTTGTGGCGGTGGCGTTGGAGCTGGGCCATTCCATTCGCAGACAAATGAAGCTTGGTTTACAAAGACGCCTGGCCTTAAGGTAGTGTATCCTGCTTTCCCTTACGATGCAAAGGGCTTACTCAATACAGCTATAAATGACCCGAACCCAGTATTGTTCTTTGAGCACAAGGGTCTTTATAGAAGCGTTTATGGAGACGTACCTTCAGATTATTACACAATTCCATTTGGGAAAGCCAGTTTGATTAGGACAGGTGATTCCATATCTGTTGTGACATATGGCGCAGGAGTACATTGGGCATTGGAAATTTTGGAAAAACACCCGGAAATCAATGCGGATGTTATAGATTTGCGTACACTTCAACCTCTCGATATTGAAACTGTTTACACTTCGGTGAAAAAAACAGGGAAACTGATTGTATTGCAAGAAGACACTCTTTTTGGTGGTATTGCAAGTGATGTTTCTTCTTTGGTAATGGAAAATTGTTTTGAATTTTTAGATGCACCCGTTAAAAGGGTTGGAAGCTTGGAGACACCTGTTCCATTTTCTAAAGGTTTAGAGCAAAACTACTTGCCCAAAGCAAGGTTTGAAAAAGCACTGATCGAGCTTTTGGCATATTGAAATCATTCGGTTTAACAATTTTTTAACAACCCTAAAAGATAAATATGGTGTCTCAATCGTATATACTAAAATTTAAATTCCAATTCTTATGGTAAAACACGCATTCTTTATTATGATGTTTACTGCATTTTTGCTGACATCATGTTCTGTTTCTAAAAGTGCAAGGAGCCAGCGTAACCTTTTTAGCGGCTCATGGACACTTAACGACATTTCTTACGAGAACAATACCGGTAATTTTAAATCTGTAATCTTCAATGATGCAGATGACATTTGTTTTGAAGGAAGTGATTGGTTTTTTAGGGACAACAACAGTACAGGTAGGTATACAATAACTGGAGGTAGCCTCTGTCAGGGAGGGGATCGTTTCTTTAGATGGTCTGTTGTCGAGCCAACCGCAAATTATAGCAGTCAGCTTCAATTCAAATTTATTGATGAAAAACGAAAAGATGTTTCAGGAGGGGTAGGCTATCGTTTAAACATAGCCAACATATCGGAACAATCCATGACACTTAAATCCAATGTTTCAGTAGACGGAGAACTTGTAACCATAGTATATCAATTCTCAAAAAAATAATCAGATGAAAAATATAGTAATAAGAAATACGGCCGTTGTTTTGGCATTGAGTTTAATGGTGAGCTGTAATGCAGTAAAAAATGCTAACAACACACAAAAAGGAGCTGCAATTGGAGCTGCTGGTGGTGCGGTTATTGGTGGAATAATCGGAAACAATGTTGGGAAAAATGGAAACACGGCCCTAGGAGCAATCATTGGTGCCGTTGTTGGTGGTGCTGCTGGAGGATATATCGGTAATAGAATGGATAGGCAGGCTGAACGTATTGAAGAAGAAATTCCTGGAGCAGAAGTAACCCGTGTAGGTGAAGGTATCAATGTTATTTTTAATGAGGACGCTGGTGTGTACTTTGATACCAATAGATCTGATGTTAAGGGAACTTCAGCAAGTACCTTGGATAAACTGGCGGGGATTTTTAAAGAATATCCTGGCTCCAATGTTTTGGTAGAAGGGCATACAGATAGCGCAGGTAGCGAAGAATACAATTGGAAGTTGTCTCAGCAAAGAGCAGAATCCGTAACTAACTATTTGGTAGGTAAAGGTATTTCCAATGCTAGATTTACTACAAAATGGTATGGAGAGACCCAGCCACGTGAAAGCAATGAAACTTCAGAAGGTAAGGCTAAGAACAGACGTGTTGAGCTGGCTATTGTTGCTAGTGAGGAGCTAAAGCAGGAAGCTTACCAGAAGACAAACTAAAAGCACAAAACATTAAGTATTTTTTTAATCCCGACCATACCAGGTCGGGATTTTTATTTTAAAGAAGTATCTTCATGGGGTGAATAGTCCCAAAGTTGTTATCATTGGTGGTGGATTGGCCGGGTTGACAGCTGCACTACATTTGGAGCAAAAAGGAAAGCAAGTCTTGGTAATTGAAAAAAACCAGTATCCAAATCATAAAGTATGTGGAGAATACGTATCCAATGAGGTTAAGCCTTATTTAGAGCAGCTTGGTTTGGAATTGTGTAATCTAGGGTTGCCAGAAATTGATACTCTTCAAATTAGTACACAGAACGGTAAACTTATTGAAGTTGATCTCCCTTTGGGAGGATTTGGTATTAGTAGGTATGTTTTTGACCATAAACTATATCAATTGGCAATAAAAAAAGGAGTGAATTTCCTTTTTGATACAGTGGTCGATGTTCAGTTTGCCAATGATGAATTCTCCGTAACACTTTCCTCAAAAGAAAAAATACATAGTAAAGTGGTTTTGGGTGCATTTGGTAAACGTTCAAATCTAGATGTTAAGTTGAATAGGGGGTTCATTCAAGAGAAATCCCCCTGGCTTGGAATAAAATCGCATTACGAAAACAATGGGCATCCATCAAATTTAGTTGGTCTTCACAACTTCCCTGGGGGATATGGAGGATTGTCCCAAACAGAGACCGGAGACGTAAACTTTTGCTGTTTGGTGAAGTATGAAAGCTTTAAAAAGGAGGGGGGTATAGAGGCGTTTAATCAAAAAGTGGTGTCACAAAATCCAATACTAAAAGATTTTTTGGCCAATTCTAAAGGTACATTTGAAAAACCGTTGAGCATTGCTCAAATATCGTTTGAAAAGAAAAAGGTGGTGGATGATCATATTTTAATGTGCGGGGATACCGCGGGTTTGATACATCCACTTTGCGGCAATGGCATGGCAATGGCCATACATAGTGCAAAATTAGCGGCGGAACAAGTGGTTATGTTTATGGAAAAACCTAACTTCACAAGAAAAGATATGGAAAAAGAGTACCAAATGCTCTGGGAAAAGAATTTTGGCAAAAGACTCTGGATGGGTCGTCGCTTACAAGACCTAATGTTGCATACCAAGTGGTTTAATTTGGGAATGCATACCGTGGCCAACTCAAAAATACTGCTTCGTAAACTTATTAGTAATACGCATGGTAATCCAATTTTGCATTGATGGACCTTTCTGTGCGTAGTGAAGAGTTGGAGCTCATGGATGATCCAAATATGGCGTTTGAGCTTTTGGAAGCCGCCTATGCAGACATTAATAAATGTAACAAATTACTGGGGGGTGAGTCAATAACCATAGATGCCGTATGGGAATTGGTGAAAGAGAGCGAAAAAAAATCGTATACGATTTTAGATATGGGTTGTGGAGATGGCACCATGCTAAGAAAACTATCCAAATATCTGAGTAAAAAAGGGGTGTTGCACAATATGGTGGGGATAGACCTAAGAGATGATGTATTGCGAATTGCCGAGGAGAAATCTCACGATTATCCTAACATAAACTTCAAGAAAGAAGACATACTAAAAGCTGATTCAAGTCTTTCTTGCGACATTTTGATCAATACATTGACCATGCATCATTTTGATGAGAACCGCATAGATGCTTTTCTAAACAAGTTTGTCAGTTTGGCCAAAGTTGGAGTTGTAATCAACGATCTTCAAAGAAGTAAGATTGCTTATGTGCTCTTTCAAGTATTTGGTTTTTTCTTTATTAAGACCAAGGTTGCAAAATACGATGGGCTTGTTTCCATAAGCAAAGGTTTCAGGAAGGATGAGTTGATGAAATTATCAAAAAAAATACCGAATGTTACACATACAATTCAATGGAAATGGGCTTTTAGGTATGTATGGGTATTGAAATTTAACCGACATAAGAATTAATGGGTCCAGTACATGTAGTTGGGGTATCAAAACAATTGCCAAAGTATAGCAGAAAAACTTCGGACATTGTTCCCTTCATAGATTTATGGCTTACAGGTCAAGATGACCGTTTTAGAAGAAAAGTGGTAAAGATATTTGAAGGGGCTGGGGTGGATCGCCGTTATGGCATCATGGATATTGAAGAAGTCTTTACTGCTACTTCTTTTGAGCAAAAAAACAATATATATACCCGTGAAGTCAAGGTTTTGGGAGAGCAGGTACTTCGGAAAGCTTTAAATCAAGCGGAATGGGAAGCAAAGTCGTTGGACTATATCATTACCGTTAGTTGTACTGGTATTATGATTCCATCGTTGGATGCTTACCTCGTGGATGCTCTAGGATTAAGACAAGATATAATAAGACTCCCAGTGACAGAAATGGGTTGTGCTGCGGGTGTTTCGGGTTTAATCTATGCTGCTAATTTTCTTAGATCAAATCCTGGAAAGCGAGCAGCTGTTATTGCTGTTGAAAGTCCTACCGCCACTTTTCAGCTTAATGATTTCTCCATGGCCAATATGGTAAGTGCTGCAATATTTGGTGATGGAGCTGCCTGCGTGCTGTTGTCTTCGGAAAAAGAAGCGGCAGGCCCTAAAATCATTGGGGAAGAAATGTATCATTTTAAAAATGCCACCCATTTAATGGGCTTTGATTTAACCAATACTGGGTTGAAGATGATATTGGATCCGGCGGTTCCCGAAGTAATCGCACAACACTTTCCGGAAATTGTTCATCCTTTTTTAAAACGATTTGACTCAAGCATTGATGGAGTTGATCATTTGATTTTTCATCCAGGCGGAAAGAAAATAGTGCAAACTGTTGAGGAGCTTTTTGGTAAATTGGGTAAGAATATAGACGATACAAGAGAAGTGCTAAGGGATTATGGAAATATGAGCAGTGTTACCGTACTATATGTACTTGAACGTTTTTTAAATAAGGATATAGCTGAAGGAGATCAGGGAATGGTGCTGAGTTTTGGTCCTGGATTTTCTGCGCAGCGTATTCTTTTGGAATGGTAATTTATTTTGACAATGGAAGGCATGTCTAAATGGGCTTTAATATTGGGAGGAAGTAGTGGTCTTGGTTTGGCCACTGCAAAAAAAATATCGCAACATGGATTTAAGGTAATAGTCATTCATAGAGACAGAAAATCTGATTTAGAGCAGGTTGAAAGTTGTTTTAAAGAAATTACTTTAGATGATAATAGGTTATTTAGTTTCAATGCTGATGCGATAAACCCAATAAGACGTAGTGAATTGATTCAAGAAATTCAGAAACTTATTGCCACAGAAAAAATACATGTACTTGTTCATAGTATTGCAAAAGGGAATTTAAAACCCATGGTTGATGAAAATAATATTTTAAGTAATCAAGATTTTCACCTGACTATTGATGCCATGGCTATAAGCCTTTATGACTGGGTAAAGGATTTGGTAAATGCGAAGTTATTTTCTGAGGACACTAGGGTACTATCTTTTACTAGCGAGGGCAATTCCAAAGCATGGAGAAGTTATGCAGCGGTTTCGGCAGCAAAGGCATCTTTGGAAGCAATCACTAGAAATATAGCTTTGGAATTTGCACCTATTGGTATTAAGGCCAATTGCATTCAAGCTGGCGTGACGGATACGAAGTCCTTTCAAATGATACCAAATAGTGCTGTTTTAAAAGAAGAAGCGATAAAACGAAATCCAAATAATAGACTTACTACTCCAGAAGATGTTGCCAATGCAGCTTATTTGCTCACATTGGAAGAAGCAAAGTGGATTACGGGAACGGTTATTAAAGTAGATGGAGGGGAAAGTTTGCAATAGATGATGACACTTCATGAAATAATCGACAAACTTCCATATACACAACCTTTTCTTTTTGTAGATGAGTTAACCCATGTAGACGATGAATCTGCACAGGGGACATATTTGTTTAAAGGAGAATCTGATTTTTACAAAGGACATTTTAAAGATATACCTGTAACGCCAGGTGTAATTTTAACTGAGTGTTGTGCTCAAATTGGTCTGGTGTGCCTTGGAATTTATTTATTGCAAAAAGAGATTAGCGAAGGAGAAGATAAAAAACTAGAGATTGCCATGAGTAGCTCCGAAATGGAGTTTTATCTACCTGTTCTCCCTGATGAGAAGGTGAAAGTTGTCTCGGAAAAAATCTATTTCAGGTTTGGTAAGCTTAAATGTAAGGTGAAAATGCTCAATAATAAGAGTGATGTCGTGTGCAAAGGCATTTTAGCTGGAATGTTCAAACAGACAAGTGATGAAAAATAGGGTAGTGGTGACGGGTATGGGAGTTTGCGCACCCAATGGAGTGGGGCTTTCCAAGTTCACTCAATCCTTAAAAAAGGGAAAAAGTGGAATACGTTTCTATCCAGAACTGAAAAAATTAAGTTTCTCATGTCAAGTAGCTGGAAAACCTTTAATTGACGACATTCATTTAAATAAATACTTCAGCAATGTGCAATTGAAGGGGCTTAACGCTAGCGGGATTTTTTATGGCGTTATTGCAGGAAAGGATGCATGGAAAGATGCTGGTTTATCAACAGTAAGTTCGGAAAACCCCGATTGGGACAGCGGAATCATATTTGGTACGGGAATTCTTGGAGTAGATAAGTTCAGAGAGGCAATTTACCAAGTTGATGAGGGTAATGTAAGGCGATTGGGTAGCACCTCAGTGATTCAAACAATGGCAAGTGGAATAAGTGCTTATTTAGGGGGTATGTTGGGCTGTGGAAATCAAGTTACGACCAATTCATCAGCCTGCACAACCGGCACGGAAGCTGTGCTAATGGGCTATGAGCGCATCAAAAACAAAAAAGCGAAGAGAATGTTGGTCGGTAGTTGTAGTGACAGTGGCCCTTATGTATGGGGAGGATTTGATGCTATGCGTATTCTGCCCAGGAACTATAACAATAACCCAGAAGCTGCCAGCAGACCTATGAGTGCATCTGCCGCAGGATTTGTCCCTGGTAGTGGAGCAGGGGCATTGGTTCTAGAATCCTTAGAGAGCGCTCTAGAACGTGGAGCTAGTATTTATGGGGAAATTATAGGAGGGGAGGTAAATAGCGGAGGACAGCGAGGGAATGGTAGTATGACAGCACCAAACAACGAGGCAGTTCAACGCTGTATCGTAAATGCCATAAAAGATTCAGGAATAGAACCAGGAGATATTGATGCGGTCAATGGTCACCTTACCGCCACGGCAAAAGATCCTGATGAACTTAAGAATTGGAGTCAAGCACTGGGCCGATCTGGAATAGATTTTCCTTATGTCAATTCCTTTAAAGGACATTTTGGGCATTGTTTAGCTGCTGCGGGAAGCATTGAATGCGTGGGCACCTTGCTTCAATTTAAGGAAAAACAGATTTTTGGAAATATCAATTGTGAAGATGTACATCCAGAAATAGAGAAATTAGTAGATACTTCCAAAATCCCTCTTACAACAACAGATGTTGAGCCAAAAATTATCGCAAAAGCTAGTTTTGGTTTTGGAGATGTAAATGCCTGTATTATTTTTAAAGCCTATAGCTAGAAACGAACCCTTAAAATAAAAAATGCAAGAAGAAAGATATCAGAAATTAAAGGAAATTGTGCAAACCTATTTGCCGGATGATGTCTCTGTGGAAGCGATACAATTAGAAAGTAATTTTACTCAAGAATTGAACATTAACTCTGCCAATCTAGTGGATATTGTTTTGGATGTTGAAGACGCTTTCGATATCATGCTGGAAAACGAAGACATGGATGGCATGCAAACGGTTAAGGACGCACTCCAAATAATAGATCATAAAATAAATGCTAAATGAAAGAATTCTGGAGTTTTGTTTTAGAAAAAGTGAATGTTGATAAGCGATTATTGGTTATCTATTGTACTGTCTACTTTCTTTGGGGGCTTGGGATGAATTGGTTTGGAGCGCAGATGGAAATAGCCGAGTTTACTTTTTGGTGGCAGGTGATTACGTGCTATATCTTATATATGGTTCCAATTTCCTTGGTGCTAAGAGGCCTACCTTTTCATATGCAATATGCCTATGGATTAATTGCCATGGGATTGTTGGAGTTTGGAGGATATGCTTTACAAACTTCGTATGCATATCCGAACAATATTTTGGACCAACTATTCAACATACGCAACTTTAGCCTGGGTATGGCACTGTTTTTTGCTCTGTACTTTCCTTTGGGGAATTGGGGTGTAGGTAAGATTCATAATTTGTTGTTCAAGAAATAGGATTATCCAACGTGGAACTTTTCCTAAAAACACAACAAACTAACTGTTTATATCAAAGACCATTTTAATCTTCACCAGATTGTCTTCTCTTTTTTTCTTGATTTTGATTCCGTAATCAATGGAATATAAGGAAGTGGTTCCGATAAGTTGATTTTCTTTTCTGGTAAAGGTTATCGTAATCGGTTTTAAGGTTTCCTTGATGGTAAGCTCACCATTAACGACTAGCTTTTCACCTTCCAGTTTAACCTTATTGCTTTTAAAAGAGATTTTAGGATAGTCATCAGCATCAAAATACTTTCCACTTTTTAAAGACCAGTTTCTTAATCCGCTATTGGTATCTAAAGTTTCGGAAGAAACGGAACCCTTAAAAATTGAATTCTCCAAATTACCAACATCTATTGAAGATTCTGATTTAAAACCCGAAATAGTTCCTTTTACCTTCTTGGAAACAAATTCAAAAGATATTTGGGCACTCTTGATTTTGGTTTTTTGCCCATTAACTAGATTTACGGACAGGCCAATTACTAAAAACAAACAAAACGAAAAGACTCTCATGGCAAATTTTTAATCTAAAATAAAGATTTGGTCATTAAAGAAAGGAACTGCTTACAGAATTATGAATTTTTGTTTAAAGTTTTAGTATACCAAAAATATCTAATTAAGGTGAATGCTTCTTTCTATTATGTCAGTTTTGAATATTTGCAAATATTTAAGAGTCAATTTTTTAGAATTAACAACACAGGTTTAACTGAATGTTAAATATTAAAAAATGAAGTTAATTTTGTACAACAATGTAAGATAATTAGTAATTTAATGGAAGGTTTTAAGACAATCAATACTTAAACAAAATAACATGAATGATGTAACTGAAAAAAGTACGGGTCAAATCCAAGAGCTATTGATTCGTATGGAGCGAAATAACAACATCATTCAAAGACTTTCCAAAAAACTTAGCTCTTACACTTGCGAGCCCAATAATTCTTCCTGCTTTGAAAAGCTATATGATCTTAGACATAATTTTAAGGTTTTTAGCGGTCAACAAAAGCAAATTATGGAGCTTTTAAAACAAAAACGGGGAATGGCGAAGAGCCTGCAAAAAGATATTCAGCTTCATTTAGAACGATTTAAGCAACTGGAGCAAGACATGGCCGCTTACATTTTGGATACTGATCAGTATTCCTAAAACCCTATTAGATAGATGCCGTTTTAATAGCTGCTTATTACTTTGCATAACTTCATTTAGAATATGTTTTTTACTCCTATAAACATCCGTATTATTGTAGGGCGAATAACCAATTTTTTAGAATGGGAAAGTCCTCAAACTCTACGCTTGTCATTCTTGCCTTTTTTGCGATTTACGTAATATGGGGCTCTACCTATTTGCTTAATAAGATTGCTGTATTGGAGCTACCGCCATTTATGTTGGCTTCATTTCGTTTTACCACTGCGGGGATCTTAATTTTCATTATTGCGAAGATGATGGGAATTCAAGTATTAATTACTAGAAAGCAATTGTGGAATACTATAATTGCCGGGTTCCTTTTTTTAAGTTTTGGGAATGGGGTGGTAGTATGGGCGTTGCGCTATGTAGATACTGGTTTTGCTGCCTTGGAAATATCTGCACAGCCACTTATTATTTTATTGTTGATGAGAGTTTTACAAGGAAAAAAAATACAACCAATGTCTGTTGTTGGTGTCATTTTTGGAATCATTGGTATATATCTTTTAGTAAGTCAAAAACAGGTTATAACAAAGGAAGGCTCGGTCTTGGGAATGGTCATGATATTTTTCTGCATGTTGAGTTGGGGCTATGGCAGTCTTTTTGTTGCCAAAGCCGACCTGCCAACAAACTACTTTGTTAACACAGGTTATCAAATGTTTACTGGTGGTATTATTTTGGCATTGATGAGTGTTGGGTTCAATGAAGAATGGACCTCACCATTGGTTTGGAGTGGAAAGGTGCAGGTTGTAATGATATTGCTGGTCATTTTTGGTAGTATTCTGGCATTTACTTCTTTCAATTACTTATTAAAATCGGTTTCTCCAGAGAAAGTGGCAACCTCTACCTATGTAAACCCCATCGTTGCACTCATTTTAGGGTGGTATTTCCTAAATGAAGAAATAACGGTACAATCCATGATAGCAGCTGTAGTTTTGCTTACCGGAGTCTACTTCATTAATGCCAAAAAGACTTTGGCCATTTTTGAAAGGTTTAAAAGATAGTTTAAAACACCTTTCTGTTCCTCATTGTACAATTCAATACATAAACCGTCCAATTGGCTACATTTCATTTTTGCAGTTGAGGATTGATGCACATCTTTGCTTCATCAATCAAAAAACAATCAGTTCAATCAATCATCAATCAAAAAGCGAACAATCATGAATCAACTATCAAAAATCCTTGCTACCCTAGTCTTGAAGATTATTCTTTTCTTTTTCCTCCTAAACGGAAGTTCTATTAATGCTCAGCGCAAGAGTACTTCAATAAACATTAGTGACAATGGAAAAACATCAATTTCCATAAAGAATGGTTTTGGCAATAATTTCGAAGTAGAATTTAAGGGAGACATTACACTTTCCGATGATGACACCGATGTGGTCGCCATTTCTGATGAGGGCTATATGGAAATAAAGAAATCTGCTTTTGGCAATCGCAGGAAGGTCTTTATAGAATCTAACAGTTCGGGGCAGCTAACCAAAAAGTATTATGTAGGAGGTTCCGAAAGAAATTTTGATTCTGAAGGAAGAAAATGGATGGCGGAAATCCTTTTGGAAGTAGTTCGTACTTCCACATTAGGATCTGAGCAACGTGTTAACCGCATTTACAAACAGGGAGGAGCATATGGTGTGCTTAAAGAAGTTGACTTTATTGGCACTAACCATGTAAAAGCAAGGTACATAAAACTATTATTGCAAAAAGACCTTAAAAGCACCGATTTAATATCCATTCTAAATGTTGTTGGTGATGATATTGATTCAGATCACCACAAAGCAGATATCCTAAAAGAGAATACGTCTAAGTTCTTGGCAACCGATGCCAGTACTTCTGCATATATTGAGGCCACCTCCCAAATAGACTCTGACCACCATAAAGCCGAGGTTCTAAAAAGATCTATAAAAGACGGTTCGCTAAAGGCAAATCAGATGAATTCTCTATTTACAATTGCAAAAGACATAGACTCTGACTATCATAAATCAAGTGTTCTGCTAACGGTGTTAAGAAATTCATCTTTGAATGCTGCAAATATGAAACTGCTTATAAGCACTGCGGACAGGATAAATTCAGATCATCATAAATCTCAGGTATTACAGGCGGCGTTAAACTCTGATAATTTATCGGATAGTAGTTTTCATACTTTGTTAAGTTCTTTGGACGACATGAGTTCAGATCATCATAAAGGAAATGTGCTTTCAAAATTGCTTGGAAAAGAACTTAGCCCATCCTCGCTATCACATGTATTAAAACAGGTGGGACATATGGATTCTGATAGTCATAAAGCCAATGTGCTAAAGTCAGCCGTTCGTAAGGAGCTTTCAGATGACAGTATAGAAGTGTTATTGGATATTTTGGAACATATGGGTTCTGATAGTCACAAGGCAAGCATTTACAAACAGATGGCCAGAAAAACATATTCAGATACGCAGCTCACCAAAATTTTATGGACCATTAAAGATATTAGTTCAGATTATCATAAAGCGGATTCATTAATTGCATTTTCTAGAATGGTTTCGCAAAAGGGATCTACAGTTAAAGAAACCTACGGGTCAGTTTGCAATAGTATTTCATCTGACTCACATTACAGAAAAGCCATAAACGCCATTCAATAACCAATTAGAATTCTGATCGCTAAAATACTCCAACAGCTTTAGCATAATAATGAGTATTTTGGTGTTATGGACAGGATTATTAATTTTTTCGCAGACCGACCGACCATGGGAAGAAATCTGTTCCTTATCATTTTAGGCTTTATTGTTGGAGCCCTATTCTACAGCTTTCACAATTTTAGCGGAGAACCAAGTTTTTGGGAATTAGTGCTCAATGGCGTTCTTGGTATAGCCATTAGTTATGTTTTCCATTTCTGTAATCTTTTTTTGAACAAAACCATCCGTTGGAAGCAACAGACTGGACTAAGGCTTTTAGTTGGTATAGTAATGCATTTAACACTTGGGTTGGGCATTATTTTTCTTGGATTAAAAGGTTATGAAATGCTCTACCATGAGTACTCCTTTTTTTCTGAGGAAGGAAATAAGGTATTGTTGAAAATAGGGATACTCCTTTTTTGTACCGTTCTTATATACAACATTATTTATCTGGTCTTCTATTCATACCGACAATATACTATGGGGCAAGTAATGGAGGTACAGTACAAGCGTAAACAAACCGAACTTCAACTAAAGGCATTAAAATCTCAGCTAAGTCCCCATTTTCTTTTTAACAGCCTTAATACATTATCTTCTTTATTCCAAAAGGATATAAAAAAAGCTGATATTTTTATAAGGTCCTTGGCAAAGTCTTATCAATATACCTTAAAGGCGTATAAAGAAGTATTGGTTACTGTAGAAGATGAATTAGCATTTGTAAACTCTTATTGTTTTTTGGCACAAACACGTTTTGGAGATTACCTTTCTTTGGACCTACAATTGACGGATAAGGAACTTAAAAGTAGAATTCCACCATTAACACTTCAGATGTTGGTGGAGAATGCTGTGAAGCATAATATCATCAACAATAAAAATCAATTAAAAGTTCAAATAAAACCAAGCAATGGCTTTTTGGAAGTATCCAATAATAAAACGGCAAAACGCCCAGAAACAAAATCTTTAAAAATAGGTCTCAAAAATATTGTTTCCCGGTATGAATTGCTGGCGGATAAACAGGTGAAAATAGTTGATGAGGAAAAATTTACCGTAAAACTGCCCATGCTAACATGAAAAAACTGTTTATTCATAAACCGCTTTTTAGACTGTTGAGCCCTTTGTTCAGTGGCACTTTAGTGTACCTTCTTATTTTGCTCATCAATAACACAATTGATGAACTAGGTGCTAATTTTTTTGGCCAGGAACTTTATGTGTGTATTGGCCTTGCTTATTTAATTCAGGAATATGCGCGTATTTCAATTATAATCTTCAAACGACTTAAAAGGCCATCTTCATTTTTGGTCAAAACCATCCTGCAGATCATAAGTACAATTATCATCAATATAGTTTTGGTTTCCTTGGCCATGTATCTTTATTTTATCAAGGTGCTGTACTACACCCCAAACAGCAATGAGTTAATGATTTTTAATAGCATTTTCTCTGTGATTGCTTTGATTTATGTCTTGTTATATGTGAGTCATCAGTTTCTGTATATGGTCAACACAGAAAAATTGGAAAAAGAAGAATGGGCAAGGCAGGAAGTTGAGGAAGACTTTACAGATTTTAAGCGAGGGATAAACCCAGAATTGCTTTTTGAAAGCCTGGAAGCAATTTTGGTGGTTATGAAAGAAGACCCTGATAGAGCGGAACAGATTACGGATCGTTTTGCGATGGTCTACAGGTATTTATTGTCCAAAAAGAAAGACGAGCTGGTTCCTATATCAGAAGAACTAAAAACTTTGGAAGAATTACTTCAACTATTTTCAGAACTGCCATATAGAAAAATGCAATTGGGAAAAGTAACAACAAGTGAGACTTTAGTGGTGCCTGGAAGCTTATTGCGTATTGCTGAAAGGGTGATGCGTACTACGATTCCATCAGAAACAAAGAAAATAAGCATTGATATTTTAGAATTTGGGAGTGAGTTAAATATTCAATATAAACATGAAGAAAGAATAGATAAATTATTAACTATCAATAGTTTAAAATATATTCAAAGAGATTATGGATATTATGCTTCCGAATCTGTCAAAGTAATTCATGACGACGTTTTTAAAACCGTATATCTTCCTAAATTGAACCTAGAATGAAGATTGTAATCATTGAAGATGAACCTTTAGCATCAGAAAAATTAGAGCGCTATCTTCTAAAATATAGCGAGAAGGTTGAGGTCCTCAGCATATTGCCTTCTTTAGAACTAGCTATCCCGTGGATTACGGCGCATCAATCTAAAGTTGATTTGTTTTTTATGGACGTGCAATTGACAGATGGCCTCAGTTTCGAGATTTTTTCCAAAATACCAGTACAAAAGCCAGTAATCTTCACTACTGCCTTTGATGAGTTTGCCATAGACGCATTCAAGGTGAACAGTATTGATTATTTATTAAAACCAATTATGTTCACTGATCTTTCAAGGGCTTTGCAGAAACTAAAATCATTTAAAGAACAGTTCTCAAATCCCTTGGAGTTGGCTCCGGTAATTCAAAAGCTACAAGAAAAAAAGTATAAGGACAGGTTTTTGGTTAGAATGGGTAATCACATTAATTCGGTACAGAGTAATTCAATAAATGCCTTTTTTGCAGAAGGGAGGGATGCCTATCTAATTACTGAGAAAGGAAAAAAGTACATCATTGAATATAAATTAGAAGCATTGGAAAAGTTGTTGGACCCAAAACTTTTTTTTCGTGTGAATAGAACCTTTATCGTTAACATCAACGCCATTACAGATGTTACTGTTTATGCCAACCGAAGGTTAAAACTTGTCTTAAGCTCAAAACTGGATAAAGAAGTTATTATTAGTAGAGAAAAGGTAGCTGATTTTAAAAAATGGTTTGAAGGACTGGCTTAAGGTTGATTGGTTTTTTCTTTTAGTTCTTTTAATGCCCGATTCAAACTTCTCGTGGTGACTCCTATATAATTTGAAATATCCTTTTTGGAGATTACCTCTGTAAACTCTGGGAAAATCTTTTTTAATCTTATGATATTGTCTTCAATAGGGTAGGAATGCTGGTACGAATGTCTTGGGGCTTTATATCTAATCTTATCCGCAAGAGCTTTCATGACCAATCTATTAAAGTGATTGTCCGTTTCTAACAATGCATTAAAACGAGTATGGGAAATGGAAAGAACCTTCAGTTGTGTTATGGCCTCTACAGAACATATGGTGTATTTTTTACTGAATACTTCTAATTCCCCAAATTCCATTCCCTCACCCAAGAATTCCTGAATAAATTCCTTTCCATTTTCATCAGAAATATAGCACTTACTGATTCCTTCCGTAATAAAATAGACTTTGTTGTACCTTCTGTCTTGTTCTATTATTCTATGCTTGGGGCCAAATTCTTCTTCACTTATATCATGTTTGCCAGCATCATATAGCTTTTTCACATAGGTAGCTAATTCCGGATTTATTCTAATCATTTTTTTAATGGGACAAATGTCCTTTTTAGTGCTGCGAAGAAGTAATTTCTTTGCCCTTAAAGTTACGGAATACGATTTGCGATGGCAACCAGAAGAAACAAAATTACACTTTCAAAACAGGGAATGTATACCCCAAAATTTATTCTTATTTGTTTGAGTTCACTTTTCTTTTCAGCAAGTTATAACATGTTGATTCCCGAACTTCCTTCTTATTTAAGCAGTTTGGGAGGGGCTAAGTATATTGGTCTTATTATAGCCCTCTTTACACTTACTGCGGGAATATCAAGACCTTTTAGTGGAAAGCTTACGGATACCATAGGCCGAAAGCCCGTCATGGTTTTTGGGGCTATGGTATGTTTGGTTTGTGGGTGTTTTTATCCCATTCTAACTACGGTGTATGGGTTTTTGCTGTTACGTTTGTTTCATGGTTTTTCCACAGGATTTACACCAACCGCAGCGTCAACTTTTGTTTCAGATGTTGTTCCAAGAGAAAGACTGGGAGAGGCCATGGGTATTCAAGGAATAGCCTTTAGTACCGGTCTGGCGTTGGGTCCTGCCTTGGGAAGTTATATTAAACTGTATTTTTCCTATTCGGTATTATTTTATAGTTCTTCTGCAATGGCTTTTTTAGCATTGTTACTGATAATCAATTTAAAAGAAACATTATCCCAGAAACAACGTTTTCGATTAGGGTTGTTAAAGATATCCAAGAACGATATTATAGCACTGGAGGCATTGCCACCGGCCATAATCACCTTTTTATCGTATGTAGGTTTTGGAGTGATTCTTACCCTTATACCCGATTGGACCGAAGCAGTTGGTTTTGTGAACAAAGGAGTGTTTTTTATTGTGTTCACGATATCATCACTTTTAGCACGATTTATTGCTGGAAGGCTCTCCGATAGTTATGGAAGGATAAAAGTAATTGTTGTTGGTCTTGTATTGCTTTTGATTGCTTTGGTCCTTATAGGTTATTTAAACACGCAATCTGGATTATTGATTGGTGCTTCAATATATGGTCTTGCCATGGGCATAATTTCACCTGCAATAAATGCATGGACAATAGATTTGAGTTTGCCAGAACAAAAAGGCAAGGCCATGGCCACTATGTATATTGCCCTAGAAGCAGGAATAGGCCTAGGGGCCTTATGTTCGGGATGGTATTATCAAGAGATGATTTCACGAATTCCTTTCATAATGTATTGCTGTGCGAGCTTAGCATTTATAGGAATTGGCTATATTATTGTGATAAAAAGAAATATTATCACGAATTATTAAAAAATCAGGGTTTTCAACGCTGTCATTTATTATCTTTAACCGATTTTATATTAATCATTTTAAAATTCAATTCCAGGAGTATTATTTATGGCTAAATCGCAACAGACGTATAACAAATCAGAAAGAGAGAAAAAACGCTTAAAGAAAAAAGAAGAGAAGCAAAAAAAGAAAGAAGCTAGAAAAGCCGAAGCTAAAGAAAGCGGCAAGACTGGTATTCAGTTTGCGTATGTAGATCATAACGGTAACCTTACCGACACTCCACCAGATCCTTCACAAAAAATGGCTGTTGAAGCCGAAAGTATTACACTTGGTATTCCTAAAAAAGAAGAGGGTGATGAAGAAGAATTTGATCCTGTAAGAAATGGAAAAGTTTCATTTTTTGATACTTCAAAAGGATTCGGGTTTATTATTGATACAGAGAACCAAGAAAAATATTTCTGTCATGTTAGTGGTTTAATTGATGAAATCGCTGAGAATGATAAAGTGTCTTTTGAACTTGAAAGAGGTATGAAGGGTATGAATGCCGTTCGTGTGAAGAAAATATAATACCCATTTACATTGCCTAAATTCAAGACTTTTTAGCAATTGTAAAAAGTTTGTAGATTCACTTTGTATTATTCTGTGGAATAAAGTCATCATCTATTAGAATTGTTTTTTCCGATGTATCTGTGAGTTTAATGTCTTTCACTTCTCCGGCACCCAAAAAACGATAGCGAATACCAGCTATGTCTCCAATAGACTCATTATAGGTTTTTGAAAACACCTTTTTGTTTTCCGCAAAAACAGTAAGATGTTTTTCCCTCACCTGAATTTTAATATTTCTGAATGTAGCCAATGCTATGCCAAGGTCAGAGAGGTCATGCTCTTTACCGTTTAGGTAGGTTTCGCTCAACATTACTCCCATTTCTGAAGCGCAACCTGGTATGGAGAAAGGGATGATCAATGAACTTTTTGTACCCATAATTACAATAGATGCATGCTGACAAACAGCCCATTTATCTTTATATACATTTTTTATAGTGGTGCTGAGTATAAAATTGTCACCAGAGACTTTTTCAAAATTTTTGACATAATGGAATGATGAAACAAGAGGCTTCTCACTTTTCACTATTTCATCAATAACGTTAGGGGGGAGCGATAGTTTGTTTGAAATTTGGCGAACTTCCTTTATGTATTTTGGAATAGGTTCATAATTAACTGTGCCTAACCAACCATTGCTTTTTATGAATAAGTCATGCTGCTTTATTTTTTTTCCATCAATAAGCAGTTTTGCTCTAAAATATCCTGGATAATAATAAATGCCTGTTGCCTGTTTTTGTTCTGGTTTTATCTTAATCGTTTTTGTCCGGTCCCAAAACTGTTGAATGTAGATACTGTCTGATTTTATATCATATAAATCAAAATCAAAAACAACAGAATTTGGAATACCTTGGACAATGGGATGACTCGAAAACTTTATTAGAGAAGAATCAATTGTAGCATTGTTATTTCCAATTCCAATCATTGAGAACAATGAAATAAACACAAGGGTCAGTGCGGATGCCGATACTACAATGATTCTAGCATTAGGCGTAATTTTACGTTCTATCCATGACGGGTTTTTGCTATTTGCCTTATTTTTAAAGTCACGCCAGTTAAGGTACCCTGCAAATTGTGATAGTGTATTTAATGTACTTATGCTTGGTGCATTTTTATAATTGACTCTTCCCCAAACCCGTTTTAGCGTAGTTGGACTTAAAAGTACATGGGTCTCTTTCTCAATAGTTTCACTTAATTCTATAAACACTTGGTTATGCCATTGAGCAGCATTTCCCCAGCCTAGCTTTTCCTCGATTTGGCGTAAGCATGTCTTAACAAGTTTATGTTCTGGATATAGTTTCATTTGTTGGTGCAAACATCTTTAAAATAAACGTAATTGTCCAATAATGCCCCATATTGAACGAACTTGTTTCACATTTTTCATGTTAATATTCGAGCTTCGTCCTATCAAACAAGAATGCAATGAAAACAAAAGCCACAATATTTTTCAATCTATTGCTAACAGTTTTTTGTGTACAAACAATTTTTTCCCAGAATACTATTCCATTGGACACTTTACATTGGAAAATTGAAGCAAAAGCCTATGTACTGGAAACTTATGAAGGGCAACCTTCAGTTTATCTTCAAGCTGGGTCGCTGATTCTAAAAGATGAAAGTTTTTTAAATGGTACCATAGAGTATGATATTTATCTAAAAGAAGCGCAAGCGTTTCCTGGTGTATATTTTAGGATAAATGATGCTGATGCAGAACATTTCTATATCAGGCCCCATCAATCCGGTAATCCAGATGCAAATCAAGCTGCACCTTTAATCAAAGGAATATCACCTTGGCAGCTTTATTTTGGACCAAAATATTCTTTTCCTTATCACTATAAATATGATGATTGGACCCATGTGAAACTGGTTGTTAACGATGATAGGGCACAGGTATATTTAGATTGTTCAGAAAAACCCCATCTTTCTTGGAACCTTTTTCATGAAGCCAAAGAAGGGGGGATATCATTTAGTGGCGGTAATGCTAAAGGAATGTATATTGCCAATATTGTTGTAGATAAAGAAAAAGATGTTATTGAGAACTTTGAACCTATTGAAAGAAGGCCTATAACCGGGTTGGTTCAGAGTTGGGAGATATCAGACAAGTTTGAAGAAAAATTATTGGCTGACCACACAAAACTAAGACCAATCATAGAATCAAGAACATGGGGCAAAAAGGTGACCATAGAGGAAGGAACAGCTGCAAACATATCAAGACAAGTTAAATTGCGTGATGGAAAGCCGGGAAATACGGTTTTTGCAAAAATCATAATTAACTCCGATACACCTCAAATAAAACTGTTTGAATTTGGCTATAGTGATAGGGTCGTAGCTATTTTAAATGGCCAGCCTATTTATAAAGGCACCAACAGATGGCGCTCCAGGGATTATCGTTATTTGGGAACCATAGGCCTTTTTGATGCTATATATCTCAATCTTAAAAAAGGTAAAAACACACTTCTAATGGCTGTTTCTGAAGATTTTGGTGGTTGGTTGGTGACAGGTAGGTTTGGGGATTATTCTGGGATTAAAATCAAAACGAATTAATGCCCTTGTACGTCAATTCAAAATATCAAAGCGATGGGTATATTTTACTGTGAATATCTGATTGTTCAAAGCGTCTAAATCATCATCATCTTTTACAATATTAAATACTACAAATAAACCTGTATTGGCGTTTTGCAGCCACCCAAAACGAGCATTTACAGCAGTGATACTTGAAACATTGTTTCGCTGTATCAAGCTTTGTACAAACATTCTTGGCGTAAAGGAGTAAGAGAGTCGCAGACCACCCACCAATGCAGTCAAATTTCCAGTTTCTAGTTGAATATCGCTATGGCTAAAAGTGAGTGATGAGTTAAAACGATCACCAATCCTATAATTGGCAGTACCACTATTGGTAATACGGTCACCATTAAAATAACCACCAATAATAGTTCTTAAGTTCATAGAGAATGCATTGTTGGCATTAGTGATTAAAACAAATTGCAATTCTTCATTCTTATATTCTCCTATTGGGACAGTGACATCTGAGATGTTAAAAGATTCTAAGACCCTTTCGGTCGTAAAGTTGATGCCTGTATGGATTTCAAAACCACTTTTAAATTCCCAATGGTTGTCCACATGAAGGAAACCAGTTATTAATTCATCATCAAAATTCCAATATCCACGGTATGAAACATGCGGGCGTATCTCAAGAAGATTCCCCATGTTTTTCACCCTATGCGCTTTTAAAATGAGAAATTCAGGTTTTTTAAAGGCAGTGCGCTGTAAAAACCCCACTTCTGGGTTAAAACCAGCACCAACTTCCGTATAGCCAGCTCGTAAATCCCATCCATTCCAATTGTAGTTTCCCAAAAATTTAAATGCATGATCTTTATCTTCAATACCCGGAGTTGTACTTTTGGCAACGAAGCCAGTGACCTCTGCTTTGTTTCCTATTCCCCAGGTGCCATCCATTGCGTATACACGATTGTAATCATCTTCCATACTCCCTAAACCAGCTCTATTGATAAATATACCACCTAAGGAAGATCGAGTTCCTTGAAAATCATGATTTACCCGAGCTACGGAAAAATTGTTTTGATCAATACCAGCCTCATCAACATCATCAGTAAACATACTAAGGAAACCCACATTGGTTTGTCCAACTTTACCTGAAAGTCTGGCTCCGCCTATGATGGGGACTAAATCCCCATTGTCACCAATACCAATACGACGACTAAAGAACAGATCTACTTCACCCGGACTACCAACACTAAACTGTCCTGCGTTTTCTAAGAAAAAGGCCCTTTTTTCGGGAAAAAAGAGATTGAACCTATCCAAATTCACCTGTTGATCATCTACTTCCACCTGAGCAAAATCGGTATTGTATGTTAGATCTAAAGTAAGACTGGGCGTAACACTGTATTTTATGTCCGCTCCCAATTCAAAATTTGTATCTGTTTCACTCGGAGAGACGGCACTGTTGTTGACTACTTGGGTCAATGCATATGGAATAAGCTTTAAATTACCGGGATTTCTAAGGTTCAGTCCAGTAAGTTTTCCAGCAAGAGATAATCGTTTCATATCAAAACCTAAAGGCAATGAGGTCCAATATGCGGTCTCGGTATTTTTGCTAATGTTTCTTCTAAAATTAAGCCCCCACGTCTTGTCCTTCCCAGCAGCAAATCGTAACGACCTAAATGGAATGGCAAACTCTGCGCTCCATCCATATTCTCCTAATTGAGATCTGACCTTCCACGTGGCATCCCAATTTAAGTTGGTGCCACCAATGACACCTCCCTGTTGTCTGTTGGTATTAAAACTTCCCTTCCCTTCATTATCAATCTGTGCGTCATATTCCATGCCCTGCGCATTGGTGCCAAAAAGAAACCCATTTTGTCTGTCGTTATAGGTGTCAATGATAAATAGGAAACTGTCTTCGTCATTTAAATCTGCATCTCTACGCGAGTCAGAAACGACTATGTTTTTGGCATCCTTATCATAACAAATTACCGAAACGTAAAATGTAGTATTGGTATACGCCATTCTTATTACGGTTTTTTCCGAAACTGCCTGTCCATAGTTGGGACGCAGCTGAATAAGGTTTTCAATGGCTGGGACAGTCTGCCAAATAGGATCGTTTATTACGTTACCATCAATGTCAAAATCTTGTGGTAATTCAGTGGCTCGGTATTCTGGCCTATTTTTAATGGAGTCTTGCAGTTGAACTTGTTGTGAGTGAACGGTGTGTAGGGTGAAAAAAGTGAAAAGCACAAAGGCTTTACAAAACAGTACTTTCATAAAAATTGGTCTGGTTTGAAGGTTAAATATACTGTTTAAATAGGAATTTTTTATAGGATTATGTACTTTGTATTAGGATTATATTTTGCTGATTATGAAGACATTTGGAAAATATATTTGGAGTATGCTCATTATAGTTGTTGCTGGGTGTGCATCCAATCCAAAACCTTCAGCAACAGCTCAAGAAATTGAAGTATTGAACAATCTTGTTTCAGGAAGATCTTTTGAAATTAAAGCTAACTGGGCCAATCCATTGGCAACCGGCAGTATAAACAGTATTGCAAATGCAGGTTTGTTGCCTAACGGAAGTACGGCAAATAGAATTGATTTATCTGGAAGTGCAAGTTATTTAAAAGTTATTGGGGACAAAGTGGAAGCTAACCTTCCTTATTTTGGTGAAAGGCAAATGGGAGGAACATATAACAGTAATAATACCGGGATTCAATTTGAAGGCGTTCCCAAGAGCTTTGAGATTGTACCTAATCAAAAGACTAGAGGATATACCATGCGGTTTACAATAAGTTCAGCTACGGAAACGTACCAGGTGATGGCAGAGTTAACACCTTCGCTATCTAGTAACTTGAATATTAACAGTACCCACAGAACTGCAATTTGGTATACTGGTAGGGTAGAACAGTATGACAAGGAATAAATCTTCTACCAAGAAATTGGTTTAAAGGATTGACCAATTTTCAATTTTTTTCCAGAGGAGAGCACTATATATTCATCACGTTTATCTTTTTCTTTTGCTATGATTTGGCTTTTGTTTACAATATACTTTCTGTGGATCCTCACAAAATCAGGGTGCAGTTGTTCTGCCAATACCCCTATACGGTCTCGCTTAATAAAAGTGCCCGCTTCCGAATAAAAATTCAAATAATGCCCTTCAGCTTCAATCCATTCAATTAATTCAAGACCAATGGTCATTAGCTTTCTTCCTTTGTAAACCTGTATGATTTTTGTCTTGTTTTTAATGTTGTAGACGTAGACTGCGGAAGCTGCAATCAGTAATAAATGATATAGTGCTTCACGGCCAAAATAGTATCGGGCATATTCAGAATCTATAAAAGAATCGAAGTATCCAAACGCATGTAAAATGACATTGGATAAAAGGTAGAAAACAATAAGACTTAAAATGGTTGCAGCGGAAACAAGTAACCAAAACCATTTTGCATATCGTTTTTTAATTTCTTTCTGGAGCCTGAGCGTTAGGATTATAAAGGGGATAAAAAGAAGAACTGAAACACAGAGATACACTATCGACACCCAAACACTATAACTGGAATGATTGCTGTAGCGAATCATATTTTGAATCAGGGTAATGATAAAAATAACAACCAGCAGAATTATAGATAGAAAATAAAAACGCTTTTCACTCTGAATTACCCGCATGTTTAAAAAATTTCGGTGCTAAGAAGATACATAAAATTATAAGACCTTTTCTTGGACTTTACCGTTCTTAACAGTCTTATACTATCCAAAAACTCCTTTGAACATTTTTTCGGTTAAGCCTTTAGATTGGAACCATTCAACAAGTTCGGTTCTTTTTCCAACCTCTGCATGATGCAGTAAAGTAAAACCATGTGGTCCATAGGAATTGAGTAAATATGGATAATCTGTGACTATTTTTTTTATAAAATCATCATACCCCAAAAAAGCATAATTGAAAATATCCAATCTAGCGCCTTTACTTACCAAATAGTCTACAATATCTCTTCTGCCCATATGAGAGGCTCCACCTACTGCCGTTTCAAAGTCCCCTTTTTTAAATTGACTGGTGCAATTGAGCAATAGGGGATATTTCTCAAGGATTTTCTTTGTTTCATCAAAGCTTTTATGTGCAGCCAGTACGAATTCAAGAATTAATTCTCCACTAAAAACAGCTTCTTGACTTGTTGATTCCTTTGCTATAAGTGCGCCCGGTGCTAGTACCATGGTACCTCCAAGGAATAGGTTTTGCTTAAGAAATTTTTTTCTGTCCATTTTCATGATATTTAGATGAACACAAATGACATAGTATTTATAGTGTTCTGCACTGTTGAGAGCTGTTTTGTCCCAAAATTGCGGCCAGCTGTCTTGAAAAAACATTCTTTTGAGAAAATTTTGTTGCGCGAAACAGATTGTACCCATGCTTAAAGAGATGTTTTAATTGGAATATGAGCAGAATTTTTTACTTACTTTCGGGTAAGTAAAAGCGATTAATAAGACTAAATCATTGATGAAAAAAACCTGCAACAATTCATAGAAGAAAATTTATAAAACAACATTTTCTAATATTGACCAAACCGGATTACAGTACTTTTATTTAGAACAGGGAGGGAATTTTGCCCAAAATTCCATTCAGAACACAACAGATAGTGCATCTTGCTGCATTTAAAAGAACATTTCTGAAATTACCCTAACTTTATTGCCGCAAAGTATTATACCTAGACCAGAAAGATTTTGAACCATAATAAAAACACCAACATGCTTAAAAGATTTTCATTTTTGTTAGCACTATCTCTATTTGTTTTCTCTTGTAATGGGAAGAAAGGAGAATCAAAAGAAACCATAGCGGAAGATGCGGAAGAGCTTGAGCAAGCGGAAACTACTTTGCCTTTACAAAGTTTAAACCTTCCCGATGGTTTTAAAATAGAGGTGTTCGCCGAAGGAATTGATGGAGCACGGTCAATGGCTATGGGAGATAATGGAACACTTTTCGTAGGCACACGGAATGAAAAAACCGTCTATGCGCTTCAAGATTTAGATGGAGATTTTAAAGCTGAAAAAATAATGGTTTTGGATTCTACATTAGAAGTTCCAAACGGTCTGGCCTTTAAAGATGGAGCTTTGTATGTTGCTGAAGTAGGCAGACTTTTAAAGTATTCAAATATAGAACAAGAACTTTCCAGTTCACCGCAACCAGAAGTAATTTATGATGACTACCCAACGGAATTTCATCATGGATGGAAATACATTGCCTTTGGCCCAGATGGAAAACTATATGTTCCAGTCGGTGCACCTTGCAATATATGTGAGCGTTCTAGTGAAGATGAACGTTATGCTACCATTACAAGAATGGATCCAGATGGCAGCAATAGAGAGATTTACGCCAAAGGAGTAAGAAATACGGTTGGTTTTACGTGGCATCCAGAAACAGGGGAGTTATGGTTTACGGACAATGGTAGAGATATGTTGGGAGACGATATTCCACCATGCGAATTAAATCGTGTTACTGAAGCTGGTCAGCATTTTGGATATCCTTATTGCCATGGGGGTACTGTAAAAGATCCTGAGTTTGGTGATGAATTCCCTTGCTCTGATTTTGTTTCACCTGTGCAGGCTATGGGAGCTCATGTGGCACCTTTGGGAGTTAAGTTCTATACTGGAAATATGTTCCCAGAAGAATATAAAGGCCATGCCTTTATAGCCGAACACGGATCATGGAACCGTTCTTCTAAAGTGGGATATAAGATTTCATTGGTAAAATTGGAAAACAATGAAGCCGTGAGCTATGAAACGTTTATTGATGGATGGCTTAACGATGAAGAACAAGAAGCATTTGGCAGACCCGTTGATGTTTTGTTCTTAAAAGATGGTTCTATGTTAATTTCTGATGATTTTGGAGATGCCATTTATAGAGTTTCATATAATGACACACAACTTGCCCAGCTTTAAAGGAAGGTGATTTAGATACACACCCATCATCATAAATTAAGCCAGTAATTTAATTTTAAAACTATCGCTCTTTGCCTTGGAAAGCGAATACTAGGTAGAACAAGGCCTCCACTTTCGGTTTGACTTTCCGCAAAAAAGTTATCCGTATAAACAAGGAAAATATCCGATACGGGTTTAAAACGCCACTGTATTCTAGAATTCAGATTCACATTCTGTATCTGACTATTAAACTGCACAAAAGTTGTCCAAAAGATATTTTTTGTAAAAGTAAAATCAAAGCGCGTACCAATTAAAAGTAAGTCCGCATCTTTATATGGATCCGGAAGACGAATATTATTATAGGCAAAATTAAGCGAGGTAAAACCTAAAGGCTGATACCTGTAGGTAAGCGTGCCGGCAAAATTGTATAGAGATCCATTGAAGTATTCTCCCAACTGGGTTGATAAATTATAGGAAAAAACTTTACGGGCATCGGATCTATACGTGGCACTAAAAAAGGAATATTCATAATCTGTTCCTTCTGTGAGTGCCAGACCATTTAGACCACTAGGGTCAAAAGAATTCAATAAGAAAGTATATTGCTTTTCGGCGGATAGCTCCAAATAGGCTGTACTCTTATAATTAAACCTATAATTAAGACCCAAATTCCAATCCAAATCATCTAATGAGATGTTGTTTTTTATAAGGTCACCAGAAATGCCGGGGCCGTGCTTTTGAATGTCACCTTTTTTGGGGTAATAATTATACCAAACCTGTGGAGTTAATTGAAAGATGTTACGTCTTCTTACAAATCCTACTTCGGGATTATAACCAGCACCAATACTTTGACCGGTAAGATTGGATTCCAGTTTATACGTACTGTAGTTTAGAAAACCACCAAATGCATAATTGGAACTTGAATTGGTTTCATCAAAAGATTGATGGTAGAATAGTTTCCCATTCCAGGTATTGTCATTAGAGGCCAAATTTGCATCAACTCCAAGTGTTCTGTTGTAGGTGTTGGGAGAAAAAGTGAAATCCCCTCCAATGGAATCAACAAAAGCCTGTTTGTTTATGAATGTAGCGCTCAGGTAAGACCTACTAAGTATACGCTGTTGCAATGCGGCAACCAGATAATTGGTAGACGCCAAATCAATATTCTCATTTTCTTTTAGCTGTGCATTAAGCACCCCCAACCTCAAGTTCTTGTTGAGTTTTCCATTTAATCGTATTCCGCCATAAATTTCATTTTGTAGGTTCTGTCCGGTAGATTCATCTCTGGTCACCCCAATTCTTCGGGAAAAGAATGGTCGTGTACCATCAATACCAAAACTGGCAAACAGATCAGCATTTTCTAGAAAGAACTGCCGCCGTTCTGGAAAAAAGATTTCAAATCTATCTAAATTGGTTACTTGTTGATCTACTTCCACCTGGGAGAAATCTGGATTGGCAGTAACATCTAGCGTCATAGCAGGACCCAAGCCAAATTTGGCGTCAAAACCGAAATCAAAATCATTTATAGTGGGTGTATCGGTCTCAAAGTTTTTGGAGTTTCTAAAAATACTATACGGAATTAGTGAGATGTTTGTTTTGGTCTTTTGCAAAGGTTCATCCCAAATTAATTGCTGGGTAAACGCAAGGTTGATGATAAACTGATTTCTTGGAATAGGAGTCCAGGTGGATTGCTCACTGTATTCGCTATCAAACCTGTAAAAATTTATGTACCAATTATTCAAATCCTTTTTATAGCGAAGTGTTTTAAACGGAATGGCTATTTCAACCGCCCAATGATCATCATATATTTGGGCTTTGGAATACCAAACATTGTCCCAACTAGTTGAAAAAGTGTCTGAACTTGCCACACTTCCTCCATTGGCTATAAGTCCTTCTCTTTGTACCCCAAAAGGATTTACCCCAAATAGGAAGGCATTGTTCCTGTCAGCATAGGTATCAAGCACAATACTGATAACATCATTGGCTTCACCTCTAAAATCCCTACGTAATGATGGGGTTACATATTTCCTTGGTCCTAAGTTCAACATTTTAGCAAAAATGTAAAGGTTATCCTCATCATAGGTCATTCGTATCTCGGTCTGCGCTTTCGCTGGAACGGAATCGCTAGGGAAGAATTGGGCAAAACTGTCTGCTATTGCCGCTTCCTGCCAATCCATCTCGTTCATTTGGACATCCAGTTCAATTTTTCCTTTGGCTTTTTTTATAACCAATCCGTTTTGTGCTAATGCAAATTGAAATGAAACAAAGACCAAAACTATAATGATGAAAATAGTGCGCATAAGATATTGTTAAGAGGTAAAACTAATTTTGCAATCGCTTTTTTTGTTATTGAATCGGAAATAATGGTTATGGAATTTGAAAATTGGCAATAGGATAAGTCAGTTTTTTTTAGCTTAGTAAAAAAAGTTTTGGAGTTAATAGGGGATGGCTATACAGGACACAAGGAGGAATTGACCATCAATGGCTTTTTAGTCTACTTTACAAAAATGCAGACCTTTGAAAAGGTTGTTATTTACAAGGAGGTTGAGGAGGAATGGTTGCAATTTCATTTTCAGTTAGCCGGTAGAACCAAAACTATTGTTGCAGATGATGTAAAGGAGATTATAATTAAGCCAAATACCTTTACCATCATTTATGAGAAGTTAGGGGATTGCGCTATTCACTTTCCTAAGAACTGCAATTACGAAAGTTTTGGTTTTGTGATACAACCTGAGTATTTTTTAAACTCTTTTTTAAAAGATTTTGAGGAACTGCAATCGCTTAAAGCGGTTATTGAAACCAATGACGAGTATTTCCTGGATCAGGAATATGCGTTATTAGATTCTAAGACCAGAAAAATAATCAATGCTATAAAGCACAATCCTTTTACAGGGAATTTAAAAGAGGTGTTTATAGAAGCGAAGCTCATTGATTTGATATTTCACTCTATTCCTTTATTGCAAGAGAAAACAAAAAAAGCAATTCAGTTTACTGATGCTTCAAAACAAAAAATCATTGAGGCGAAGGAGTACATTCTTAAAAATCAGCACAAAAGGTTATCCATCAAAGAAATTGCGAATGCTGTTGGGTTGAATCAGTACTTTCTTAAAACTAAATTTAAGGATGCTTTTGGAAAAAGCGTAGTGGATTTTTGCATCGAATTAAAACTGGAAAGGGCATACAATGAAATTCAAAATACTGATAATAAAATCACCTTTATTGCATATGAAGTAGGCTATTCCAGTCTTGGTAATTTTTCAAACGCATTTTATAAAAAATATAAAATAAGACCAAGTACGTTGAGAAAAAGAAAACTGTGACTTATACTATGGAGTTTTGAGATGAATTCTGGTCAAAAAGTGACTTCCAGAATCATCTATACTTTCATATAGAAACCATTATTTTATTGCTCTTCCCCTAATTTGTGGTGTTATAGGAATAAAAGGGGAGTAGGAGTTGTACTCTTCCAAAACCAAAGAGCTAAACCCTGCGGATTCTAATAAAGATTTGGTATCTCTTTTAGTATTACAACCTTCAAAAAACCAAAACCAAGGTTTAAATGTCAGATTCTGAATAAACGATACAAATGTATTTTCTTTTGCTTTTACATGTTCGATAAATATAAAAACACCAGATGGTTTAAGAATGCGTTTTATCTGCTCAACACATTGGGAAGGATTTTTTACAGTGCACATGACCAAAGTGCAAACCACAAAATCAATCGAATTATCAGGTAAATCCACAGCTTCTCCAACAATTGCCTTTATCTCAAGGTTTATTCCATATTTTTTTGCACTTTTTTTCAGATTGGTGTGCATATGAATATTGGGCTCTATTGCGATTAATTTGGTTCCTTTTTTTAGGTATCGCATGTTTGCTCCAGCTCCTGGTCCAATTTCAACAACAGTTTTAGGGTGGCTTTTAAAAAGTTTTCTTTTAGATTTTCCAAAAAGGTAGTTCATGTACCCGGAGAGCACTTTAAACATCCAGGAATTAATGGGACCTAGAACTGTATTGTTTTCGTATGTAGTACACATGCTATGTTTTTTTTAATGTGAATATCCATGCAAATTGGGCATGATGATGTTTAATGCTTTTATTTCTAAGATTATTGGGTAGTTACTTTTTCTTTAGTTAGTTCAATGTTTTAAAAGAAAAAGTGCCCATATACTTTTAAGGGCAATGGGCACTTAACCAACACTATTTAGTAATCACATTATGATTACGGCACTAAAGATTTAATATGATTCCAAATTGATGGTGAAATCACAATTGAAGGTTACAATGCCTTGCTCCAAGTTTTTAAGGCTTACTTCACCAACTAAAGAGACAGTGCCTTCCATTCCTTCAAATTCAAAAGTTGTATTTATGACGTTGTCTTCGGTCGGCGTAAATGAAGTTTTAAAATTTAGGTCTTGTAGTGGAGGTAATAATTCTTGGAACACTATATTTTCTGCTTGAATAGTACCACGCCCATCAATATTTATGGATGTTATAACCCTAGAAGTTATTGTTCCGTCACTAGGAGTTTCATTGTTTACGACGCAATCTTCAAGTGTTCCGATTACATTTCCTGTATCTGTATCTATAAGTTCCATTAAAAAACAGTTGGGTTCTAAGGTTTCTCCTGTTTTGGGATGCACTATAGTTTTAGGTTGCCCCAATACAGTTCCACGTGCTGTTACTTTTAGTTGAATCTGCGTGGGCTCTGGAGAACCTGCAGTGTTATCATCACTGTTACAGCTTGCAATAAACAATGCGATTGATGCTAAAAAAATATGTTTAATAATCTTCATGATGTTAAAAATTGAATGTTAATGAATTGATATTCTTTTGATTGTGATGACTACTTAGTAGAATAACCCGTATTGGAATATTGTACTTGATAGAAAAAGCGAATCACTGTTTCTGGTATGTTAATGTGCTTATTCATATTGGCTACTATTTGTGACCATTGGTCAACATGAGGATTGGGAAAAGGGTACCCGCCTTTTACTATTTTTAAGAGTGAAACCCTTTTATTCTTTTCTTCTGAATAATAATCATCTCTGAAAAATGTTGATTTAGCCTTTACAATGGTGGATGAAAGAGAAGACAACGGTTTTTTATCATTCTTTTCCAGAAGATTCAGCCAATAGTTCAATGTTTCATTGGTTGGCAGCACTTTTCCTCTCGTAAATCCGTCTAATGAAGTAACTTCCCAGCTCATGTAGGGGCTAGTTCTGTCTGATAAATAATTAATAATCATTATAGAAGCAGACTGGTCCAATGAGACACAATCATCATTTGTTTTTGTTGATAAGTTTGCACCTATTACGGCGAATCCTTTAAAAGAATCAGGGATAGATTTGGCCAGTTTGTAACACATGTTCCCTCCATTGAAATAACCAGTGGCAAAGACGTTTTTACGATCAATGTGGTATCTTCTTTCCATTCTCTGAATAATAGCTTTGATAAAAGCTACGTCATTGATGCCTTTATTTTTCGTTTCGAAAGAAGCTTCTTTTCTACAATCATTCCAATAATCTTTATATCCCTGGGGATAGACAACTATTGTAGCACCTGTCCGGTCTGCTAATTTGTTGAACTCAAAGCCAGTAGCGTTTTGGATGGATTTGGAGGTCATTGCATCTCCGTGTAAAACAAACAGAAGTCGAGAGTTGTTAATGGGATATTGAGGAAGGTGATATTCAAAAGTTCTCCAGTGCCCATCAATTATAATAGAATCTTGAACTGTGTTTGTTTCATGACCTTCTTGGGCGGTTAAACTTTCTTTGCAAAGTGCCAAAAAGGCGGTTAAGCAAATGATGCTCTTAATAATTTTCATGCGTTATTGTTTGTAAATGAATTTGTTGTGGCTAATTAGTACACGTTTTGCGTACTTTTTAGGCAATAGGAGCTAAGCCCATACATTTGTAAAGGATTTTAGTAATGTGTTTAACTAATTAGAAGCTGTTTTTAAATCAGTTGGTCAAAATCTTGATATCATTGATTAAACGAAGTATTTCATTATCATCGATACCATTGTAAATACCTCTGATTTGTTTTTGTTTATCTACCAGTATGAAATTGGGTGTATGAATAAAATCTTGTAGTCCTCCATCACCTTCATCAGTAACTGCAAAATAACTTTTGCGCGCTAGTTGGTATATGTGCTGTTTATTCCCAGTGGTAACATTCCATTTAGAATCTATCACACCCTTGTTGTCTGCATAATCACGTAGTTTAAGAATGTCATCGACATTAGGTGTTACCGATATGGAGAGAAGCATAATGTTGTCATCACTTAAAAATTCATTTTGAATTTTAGCCATATTATTGGTCATGACGGGGCAGATGCTTGGGCAGCTAGTAAAAAAGAAATCCGTGACATAAACCTTGTTTTTATATGCATCCTGAGTAATTGTTTCTCCGTTTTGATTTATTAACTCAAAATCCGCTACAGTATGATTTTTGTCGATACCCTGCAGACTTTTGTCAACCAATTCTGGATGCACATCGACAGGGTTATATACTGTTAGCTTTTCCTCAACTGGTTCAAGTACTGTAAATAGCACCGTTAAGACTATGACTAAAGAAAGTAGAAGCAACATAAATGGTTTGGGCATCTTAAATCTTATTTTGGCCATGACTATAAAACTGAAGTTGTTATTTTAATATCGGCATGCTCCCAGGCGCTATCAAACTCCTTTTTTATTTTCTTGGCCTCAACAAACTTTCCTTGAGCCATATAGGCATTATATAGTCCTATTAGTGACCATCCGTTTTGTCTTAATACTGCTAGATCTTCTTTGTATATTTTTTCAGCTTCATCATATCTTTTGGCTTGCATTAAAACAGCACCTAAATTTTGACGAGTTGGAATATGCCATGCTGCAGGTTCGGTATAGGTCAAACCATCTTCAAAGACCACAGCATTACTAAGATGTTCAATGGCTTTTGTTAGATCGCCCTCCATTGCGGCTAATTCACCGGCTACCACTTCATATGCAATGTTGGCCGAATGGATGGAAGCGTTGTTAGCAGTTGCCACTAAAGTTTCCAGTTCTGGATCTTTTTTGAGTGTGGCAATGGCCTCTAATTCTTCTTGGGCTTCTTTTGAATTCCCTTTCCTTATAAAAGCTAAACCTCGTGCATAATGTCTAATAAGGTTAAGGTGTTTTATATTGGGACTAGGTGCCGGAATAGACAAAATTTCGTTCCATTTTCCAAACCTTGCATAAGCTAATAGTGGTGTTGAAGCAAAATCTTGTAGAAAAGGCATTTCAACAAATTCTCCAACGGGCACCTTTTCTGCTGTTTTCTTAGCTGCATCTATGGCAATTTCACTAGCACCCAATAAACTTGCCGAAGACCATAAAAAATGAATGTTATGAGGATAATAAGCTAATGGGTACAATCCCTGTGAAAAACATTGGGCAATATAATCTTCGTCTGCCAATATAGCGGCCTGATTTACCTTAACGGCATCTAGATAACGACCAACACGAATATAAATATGTGATGGCATATGGACAATATGGCCAGCTCCAGGCATTAAAGAGGCCAGTTTATCAGCACTGGGAACCCCTAAATCTGGATAAGGTAGTTCTACCATATGAATGTAGTAGTGGTGCCCTCCAGGGTTTTCTGGTTTAAGTTTCATTGCCTTTTCGAGAGCAGCTTTGGCTTCTGCAATATTTGGGGATGGATTCCCATCCTTGTCCCAGTAATTCCACGGTACCGTATTCATTACAGATGCCGCATATAAAATTTGAATGTTGGCATCTTCAGGGAATTTTTTAACCACCTTGGCCATTTCCTCCATATAGGCCATATTCAGTTCGGCTACATCTTTGGTCAAATCTTCACTATATCTAGCAGATAAGGCCTTTATTAAGGCCTTTTCCCGAGGAGTTGCACTTGGTGCCAAACGTTTGGCTTTGGTCATTGCCTCATTTATCTTGTTTTTACGTTCATCATCGGGTAGGGGGTCATTGATATTTGGCCCCAACGCAAAGGCTTGCCCCCAATAAGCCATTGCCGCATTGGGGTCTAAACGTGCTGCTTCCATAAATGAACGGTGTCCTTCTGCATGGTTAAAGGCATAGGATAGCTTCACACCTTGCTCAAAAAATGCTTGCGCCCTTTCCTTTTCTGTGGTTATTGAAAAATGAAGGTTCCCTAAATTTTTGAAAAGCGGGGAAATTTGGTTTGTGGTATCCACATCTTCCAATAAAAATTTAGCAGGAGTACATTTAATAAAACTATACGCCAATTTAGGTGAAGTATCAGACTTGCCTTTGATCATTTTTTTTGCCGAAAAATACACTATTGGGGCAAGTAGCATGGTTATTACAATAAGGCTTATTTTTCTCATTTTTTTTTGTTTTTTGATTTGACAATATGAATTCCCGAAGGAAGAATTATTTTAAAACGTTATTAATGATTCATAGAACCTCTATGAGTGTATGTAATTGTGAAATGAAGCTTTCCATAATCTTTCATTTAAACCTTTAGACCGCAAAATTATATTGGGCGAAAACCTTAAACAAACATTTGGACTTGACCTATGTTAGGAATTCATTTTCTTTCCTTGAAACATTCTTGACGAATAATAGATTTCTCACTTTGCCAGAAACGTCCCTATAAAAATTAGCTTCATTTGTACGCCTACTCCAACCACTCCAGGGCGCGCTATTTTTTTTCATTGTTTTTCTTTGTAGTTACATCCTTAAAGCGGAGCATTTCTAATATTCGATTTGAAGCACCTAAATAATACCCTGTTTCATGTTCATAGTTTTTTGGATTTTTAAAAGTCCCGAACAGCATATCTATTATGGGTAAATCTGTATAGTTGTATTTGTGAATTCCTCTGGCATGATGAATGGTATGACTTTCTGGTCGTTGAATGATATAACCAATCCATCTTGGAGTATTTATATTGGCATGTTGAAAAATCCCCATAAAAGTGAGAGCCAAAATAATTATGGTAATGGCTTGGGGTGCTAACCCCATAATCAATGCAAAGCTTATTGATCCTACCAGCGATAATCCGATCATATCGTTCAAGCTAAACATGAAAGCGCTTGGAACGTCCAATCGTTCTGCACTGTGGTGTATCTGATGAGATACCCTGAACAGAAAGTCAGATTTATGCATGCTTATATGCCAGCCATATTGAACCAATTCAAATAGGAAAACGCCAATGATTACTTGGAAGGCAAGGGGCATAGTGCTTAAATCCATTAATTGGTAAGAGGCAAAGAAACCATCCCATACCAATGGTATATAGGTAGTGAATAGCATGTATGCTAGAAAAAAAAGTAATCCTCTTAGTTTCCAATATTTTATCTTGGGAAGTTTCCGCGCAGGAAAGATGGACTCCCACATAAATAAACCTCCAAATAAGGCATAAACAATTAATGAAATTGGATCCAATAGGATCTCCAAAGGAGTTGGTAATTGAGAAATAAAATTTTGCATAATTGATAATTCTTGATAATATTATAACAGACTAGTTGGTACAAATATAAAATTATTCTTTAACATACCAACTAGTCTGTTTAAATTTTCTACCTTTAACAAATGGGAAGAGATGGAAAACCTACATATGATAAAATATTGGCCGAATCCAAAGCCTTGCTATTCGAAAATGGATTTTCGGGGACCAGTATAGATCAAATATTACAGAGAACAGGAATTACCAAAGGGGCATTCTTTTATCACTTTAAAACAAAGAGTGCATTGGCAAAGGCTTTGATAGAAGAGTATGCAAAGGAGGATATCTTGCATATGAACGAGGCTTTAAAAAAGACAAAATACTTAGAGGGTGATGCTTTGGAACGCCTTTTACAGTTCATCCAGGAGTTTGTCGATATGATGTCCGATTTATCGGAGCCTTATAGCTGTTTGTATGCTACTTATACCTATGAACCCAGTCAGTTCGATGAGGAAACTTTACGACACATATCGGAAACTATATTAACATGGAGAAATACCATGGAACAGTTAATTAGAGATGTTCTGCAAGACTATGATCCCAAAATTGAAATTGACATCCAATCGCTGGCCGATCATACTGTTGTTATCTTTGAAGGTGCTTTTGTAGTATCGAAGGCCTTGAAGGGCAGAGACCTTACTGCGGACCACTTAAAACACTTGAAAAATTATTTTCAGCTACTTTTTAAAAGAAAAACCACGAAAGATTAAAGGTGGGTGTTAAGAATTAATTTTATTCCTAATTCTACTAAGACTTTCGGGGTGTATCCCGAGATATTTTGCAATTTTATTTACTGGAATATTGGAAATATATCTAGAACGTGTCCTAAACATTTCTGCATATCTTTCTTCTGCGGTTTTGGTTAAAAGGTCTTTTTCTCTGTCGGATTTTCTAATATAGCCCTGTTCAGTAATTGTTCTTCCAAACTTGTTTGCATCTAAAGAAACAGCATAGGCTTTCATCAAATCCTCATATTTAATCATTTCCATTTCACAATCCATGAGTGCTACTATTTGCACGTCAGTTGGAAGCTGTGTAAGGAAAGAAGTAAGACCACAAAACATCTCTGTTTCAAAAAAGAAATCAATGATTTTTTCAGACATATAACTTTTGATGGTCATTTCTACAATACCATGATTCATGAAATATACATTGCGTTCTATTTGACCATAGGTTGTAATGATGTCCCCCTTTTTAAATTTCATCTTTTTTACCGGGTAGGGCAAGTCGTCATATGAAGCAACGGAAGTATTTAAAACTGCGTTATATAGGTCGATAAACAACATTTTGCGAGCTAATTAAAAGAAACTATTAAATTACTGATTTTTATTTGTTTTGCATCTGACCTACTAGCACAAGAATTCAAACGTTCTCCAATTTTTGTTTGAACTTTCCTAGGTAATTGAACCAACCAAATATTCCCTATTTAGATTTATCTTTAACCAATACAAACAACCATCATGAAATCATTTTTACTACATTTTTTAATGCTGCTGGTACCAATAACAATTTTTGCACAGCGTTATGATCAAGAAAAACTTGAAGAATTAGCAGAAAAATACACCAAACAATCATTTACAGAACTTATAGATATTTTGAGTATCCCAAATGATGCTATTTTCCCGGAGAGTCTTGAAGCAAATATACAATGGTGTGAAAAAGCTTTTGGAAATAGAAATTTTAAGACCACACGAATACCTACTGCTGTTGCTCCCTTGTTGCTGGCCGAAAGAAAAGGAAAGAAAGCCAAGAAAACGGTGTTGGTTTATCTTCAGATAGATGGACAACCGGTGGATACCACAAGATGGTTTCAGAAAAGCCCCTATATTCCTGTTTTTAAGGAAAAGGAAGCCTCGGGCAACTGGAAGACTTTAGAGAATTATGACCTTAATAATTACCATGATGATTGGAGGATTTTTGCGAGATCTGCCTCTGATGCAAAGGGCCCTGCCGCCATGTTCTTGGCAGCTTTAGATGCTATTTCAGAAAAGAACTTTCAACCTAATTACAATATAAAGGTTATTATGGATTTTGAGGAAGAATTAGGCTCACCTCGTCTGCCGCAGGCCGTTTTGGATAATAGGGAGCTTTTAAAAGCTGACATGATGATGATTTTTGATGGACCATTGCATATAACCAATAAGCCTACCTTGGTTTTTGGTGCACGTGGTATAGCAACGCTTACATTAACAACTTATGGACCAATTGTGCCACAACATAGCGGCCACTATGGTAATTATGCACCAAATCCAGCATTTGGGTTGTCCAAGTTATTGGCTTCAATGAAGGATGATGAGGGGAGGGTGACCATACCTGGATACTATGATGGTATAACGATAGATGAAGCCACTAAAAAAATATTGGAAGGCGTACCTGACGATGAGGATTTTATTCGAGACAAACTTCAAATAGCCGATATAGATAAAGTAGGGAGCAATTACCAAGAAGCCATTCAATACCCTTCTTTAAATATTAGGGGTATGCAATCTGGTTGGATCAATGAAAAGGCAAGAACCATTGTGCCAAGCTGGGCTAGGGCAGAGATAGATGTTAGATTGGTTTTGGAATCTGACCCACTGCGATTGCTGGATTTGATTAAAACACATGTGAAAGATCAAGGATATTATATTTTGGATAGGGAGCCTACCAAAGAAGAAAGACTAACGCATAAAAGAATTGCTACTTTAACACACGAGCTATCTTATCAATCTTTTCGTACAGAAATGAATTCAGAAGTTGGTGTTTGGCTAGAAAAAGCTTTGGATAAGGCTTTTGATGATGATATTATTAAAATCCGTATGGGTGGCGGGTCTATACCCATTTCACCATTTGTAAACACTTTGGGTGTTCCGGCAGTAATAGTTCCAACAGTTAATATGGATAACAACCAACACAGTCCAAATGAAAATCTTAGACTGGGAAATTATAGGGAAGGTATAAAAACCATGATCGCCATATTGACAGAAAAACTATGACCCCTAAATAATTTGGTGCTATTAATAGAGATTAATCGAATTGCTATTAAACATGGCTTCTTCTAAAAGCAGAATCTATTGGAGAATACTAGAACCAATTTTATTAGGTTCTATAGCCAATATTGCAATCAATTTCATCTTCAATCCATCCCGTCCAGATTTTATTTTAAAAGAGTTTTTGATTGCTATTGTTTTTTCGGGAATGTTAACAGAAATTAATCGGTTTATTGATTTTAGATTAGAAAGAAAACTTAGTTGGACAAATAATTTAGGTAAACGTTTTATATATCATTTGGCCTTTTTGACTTTGTCATTGATAGTGGTAATTAATGTTATTGGCAATGTTTATACCTGGTTGATAGGGGATGGGTTTTACTCGTTCAAAGAATTATTCATAATTAATGTATGTGTTTTTGTAGTAGCTTTACTGCTTACTTTTTTTAAATGGTCTGCGTATTTTTATAAAAACTGGATCAATGCGGAACATAGTTTGACAGATTCCACTAAAGAGCTGAATAAATTAAAATCCGAGTTTGAAAAAAGCTCAAATCAAATAGAACTACAAAAAGGGAATGGTCTTTTGCAATTAAATGTGGAGGATATAAACTTTGTAAAAAGTGATTTGGGTATTGTCTGGGTATACTATGAAGGCAGTAAAGCAGTATTTAATGGGTCACTTCTTACTTTAATGGAATTGCTTCCAAAACATTTGTTTTTTCATGCCAATAGAAATATGATTATCCGGCAAGAAATGATTCTGTCGATTTCATCATCTACCTACGGAAAAATCGACTTAAAATTAAAGGATATAGTTGATGATAATTCTTTAATAACCATTAGCAGGCTTAAGGCAGCCTCTTTTCGCAAGTGGCGTAATAGCAGTTTAAATTAATTTCAATAGCACTTCAAGTATTTAGGATTCACTTTTCTTTTTGATGAAACGATAGGATAATTCCTTTGTGTTATCAAAAACGAAAAACAATGAAACAATTGAAGTTAAATTTAAAAGCCTTTGTATTGCTAACGAGCATGGCCATTTCATCTACCTTGGCACAAACCCAGAATGGAAAACTTGGAAAAATTCAAAAAATCATGGATGCTGCCACCAGCAACAATCTTGTTGGAGTTTCCGTATACATAAAAAGTCCAAAATTTGGAAAATGGATAGGTACTTCTGGTTACTCCAATTTAGAAGAGAAAATACCTTTACAGGAAAATGACATATTTGGATTGGCGAGTATTGGTAAAACCTATACGGCCGTATCCGTTTTAAAACTCGTGGAAGAAGGAAAAATCGGTTTGGACGATAAAATTCAAAACTACTTGCCCAAAGAGATAATAGATGGATTTGCCACTGCTAAAGATGTCACTATTAGAAACCTATTGGGACACACATCTGGATTATACAATTACAATAGAAATCCAGAACTAAACGAACTATACCTTAAAGGAAATTTAAAATTAGACACATTATCCCATATTGATGCATTAAGGAAATACGCCTATGGCATAACGGAACATACAAAACCGCTAGGGGAATACAAATACAGTAGTACAAACTACTTGCTACTGACCATGATTATGGATACGATTGTTCAAAACGGGCATGAAAATTTTATGAGAGAACATATCATAAAAAAATACAATTTAAAGGATACGTATTATAAACAAACACCTCCAGAGAGATTAGTTGGGCATTATGGTGATATTGATTTAAATAGTAGTACTGAAAATCTATCAAAGCAAACCATAGAAACCACAAATTGGTATAGTGGGGATGATGGTGTTTATGCTCCTATTGAGGAGGCGGGTCTTTTTCTTGAAAAATTAGTGAAAGGAGAAATTCTTAGTGAGGAAATTTTAAAGGAAATGATGACATGGAATGATGAAAAAAAACCTGACTATGGATTAGGGTTAATGGCGGACAAAAGTTTTCCGTATAAATTTCTGATGGGGCATTCCGGCAGAGGTATAGGCATGACAACGGACCTATATTATTTTCCCCATAAGGATATGACCATTGCTATATTTTGTAATTCGGGATTGCGTTCGGCTTCTAAGGATTACGCGAAAACTTATTATCAAATGCGTAACAAAATAATAAAAAAGCTATTCCTCTTTTAAATTGACACTTTATTATTCAATAACGTAAATCTCTTCCAATCCACCTGTCAATCAATGATTTTTTACCCTTTAAGGTAATTTATACATGTCATCGGGAAAAAATGGTATTCCATTTCCATGGGTTTAACCCCACTTTTGTATCAGTAATTAAAATCTAAAAAACATCATTATGGAAACAGCAACAACAGTACTGGAACAAGAATTATTAACAAAGGCTAATGAAGTTATCGCACTTTTGGCTGAAGGTAAATTTATAGAGGCAATGGAAGAGTATTTAGATGATAATGTGCAGTTATTTGAAGGAAACAATCCAGCCAAAATAGGAAAGGATTTTTCCTTAGCAGAGGAAAGGAAATTATTGAATACCGTGGTAGCCTTTCATGGTTATAATGTTATAAGTGGACCTGCGGTAAAAAATGACGTAACTTTTTATGAGGCGGTTATGGAGTTTAGAACTAACGACGGAACGGAGCATAAATTTGAACAAGTAGTTCGCACCAAATGGAAGAATGGAAAAATAATCAATGAGCGTTATTATCATGCCTAAAAAGCTATAGGCAATCATTGTTTAGAAAACAAAAAAGGGAAGCTTTTGCTTCCCTTTTTACATTATAATTATTTGTTTTTCAATTTATCGTGTTAAAAGAAGTTTCCTTGAACGCTTCAAATGTAAGCCGGGATGAATATCTTTTTATGGAACTAAAAATAGCTCATTAGGTATTGAAGGTTTTCTCCCAGTACCCTATAGGTTTTTATTTCTTTTTTTCCAGATCAAACCATGTGCAAATCCTGCCAAATAAATAATTATTGCGCATAACGTGAATGATAAATATTGTAGTTGTAATACGGTAATTAATGTAATCATTTTCTTAATTTTTCATTAAACATATATTCAATTCTTTACGTACAATTATTTTAATTGATGTATGTATGTTTTCAGTTGAGGGATTTTTAGATAGACTAAGTTTATTCATCTTCGAAACCTCAAGGCTTCACTTATAAAACTTGTGTTAAAGCTATACTTAGGTAAAGAATACTAGGAGGATAGCATTGAAATATTAATCGGTCATATTGACTTTATGATGGTGATAATACGATATCTTTATAACTACAATTTTATAAACAGACTATCATCATGATTTTGAAATCCAACCAAATTAAATGGAGTATGCTTTTACTAGTTACACTTAGTCTTAGCATGTGTTTTATCACTGTTGCACAAACCAAATCTACTAACGGTCAAATAGATAAAAAGCTGTATCAAACCTTGACATATCGTAATATTGGTCCGTATAGAGGAGGAAGGTCCACAACCGTAGCTGGTTTGGCTGATGATATTTTCACCTATTATATGGGTGCTACGGGTGGTGGTGTATGGAAAACTACTGATGGCGGAAATACATGGAACAATATTTCGGATGGGTTTTTTAATACTACGGGTATTGGCGATATTACCATAGCGCCTTCAGACCCCAATATCATATATGTGGGTACAGGAGAATCACCGGTTCGTGGAGTTAAAACTTCTCATGGAGATGGACTTTATAAATCTATTGATGCTGGCAAAACCTGGAAACATATGGGCCTGGCCGCTACTCGCCATATTAGTGATGTTTATGTACATCCTACAAACCCAGATAAAGTATATGTAGCCGCACAAGGGAACCCTTGGGGGCCAAATGAAGAACGTGGAGTGTACCTATCAGAAGATGGAGGGGTAAGTTGGGAGAAGATTTTATATGTGAACCAAGATTCGGGGATTGTTGACATGACTGTAGATGCCAATAATCCTAATTTTATGATGGTTGCTTCCTGGGATTTTCATCGTAAACCATGGGTAGTACAAAGTGGTGGACCAGCTAGTCGAATTTATAAAACGACGGATGCGGGTAAAACTTGGAAAGAGATTACCAAAGGTCTACCTGAACTAAAGGGTAAGATGGGAATTTCTATTTCCCCTGCCAATCCTAATATTGTTTACATAGCTATTGATGCCTTGGGGGAAAAGGCAGGGGTATACCGCTCAGATGACGCAGGAGAGAGCTTTAAACAAACGACCAATGACGCAACAACCTATGCCAGGTCTTGGTATTACATGCATATTATTGCAGACCCCAATGATGAAGATGAATTATGGGTCATGAACAGTTTTGCAATGAAATCTATTGATGGCGGTAAAACCTTTGAAGGTATTATGGGAAGCCATGTAGATCATCACGATTTATGGATCAATCCCAATAATAGTGATATCATGATCAATGCCAATGATGGAGGAGGTTCAGTAACCTACAACGGCGGAAAAACCTGGTCTACATTGATGAATCAGCCCACAGGGCAGTTTTATAGGGCAATTACGGATAATCAATACCCTTATAGGGTTTATTCTGGACAACAGGATAACAGTACCATAGCGATTGATAGTAGGGTGGTTGATGATGGTATTGGGGAAATGCATTGGGATGTAATGCGTGCGGGAGAATCTTCTACAGTAGCCTTAGATCCGGATAATCCTAGATATGTGTATTCCACTTATTTTGCAAGCAACTTTGTAGAATGGGATCGGGATATTGATAATACGCGTATGGTGCGGCCTTATCCAGAACGGGTAACTGGTGAACAACCTAAAAACTTAAAGTATCGTGCCAATTGGAATGGTCCGGTAATTGTTTCTCCCCATAATCCAAATGTGATTTATTATGGATCTCAATACATGATGAAGTCTTCTGACAGAGGAGTGACTTGGGATGTTATCAGCGAAGACCTTACTCGTAATGACAAGGAGCACCAAGGTAAAGGTGGTAAACCAATCAGCAACGAGCAGATTACTGCTGAGAGTTACAATAACTTATTCAATATAGAGGAGTCACCCGTTAAAGAAGGTGTTATTTGGGTAGGGTCTGATGATGGCTTGGTCCACTTGACACAAGATGGCGGCAACAGTTGGACCAATGTTACTCCAAAGGGGCTCAAAGAAAGTATTATCAATGTGGTAGAACCTTCACCTCACGATGCAGCAACAGCTTACATAGCGGTGGCTGGGTATAAACTAAATGACTTTACCCCTCATATTTATAAAACAAATAACTATGGTAAATCTTGGGAGAAAGTTGTAAACGGCTTGCCTGGTGATACATTTGCCAGAAGTGTTAGAGAAGATCCAGACCGTAAAGGATTGCTTTATGCCGGTACCGAAACAGGCGTATTTGTTTCTTTTAATGATGGAAAACTATGGCTGCCCTTGCAGAACAATTTACCAGAAGTTCCCATTACGGATTTACGGGTAAAACGCCAAGATTTGGTAGTTGCCACTCAAGGACGAGCACTTTGGATTTTGGATGACCTTACTCCATTGCATCAGATAACAGATGAAGTTGCCAAAACGGATTATTTTCTTTACAAACCCCGTGATGTTCATGCAGAGCTTTCTGTGGCCTATAGTATTGATGGAGGTTATGGGGAAAATCCACCTCAAGGGGCTCAGATTCATTACGCCTTAAATAAGGAGGTTTCCGAAAACACCCCAATGTCCATAGAAATTATGGATAGTACAGGACAGGTAATCCATGCAGAGTTTACAGATTACCCAAGGGTTGGTTGTGATACGCTGGTAAAACCTCAGTTAAAAAGAAAGCTGGGGGCGCATAGATATCAATGGAATATGAAAATAGGCCGATTTGACTGTCTGAAAGAACTGTATACAACCAATCGTGATTTAACGGCATATAATGCAGCACCTGGAAACTATAAAGTCCGCTTTAAGGTAGGAGAGTTTAGTCAAACCCAAGATTTTGAGATTAAAATTGATCCTCGCATTGCGAACAGTATAGATAATGTTGCTGCTGCCTATGTTGAGCGAGACAAAATATCAAAGTCTATTTACAATGGTGCTACTGAAATGGCAAAAGGTGTGCGCGACCTTCACAAGATTAAACAACAATTGGATTTTATACTGGGAGTTTCCAAAGATCAAAATATAAAAGAAAAAGGAGCTGCACTTAATCAGAACATAGATATTTGGATATCTAAGATTCTTCAAAAAGAAATGCGTACATACCAAAGCAATTATATGTTTGAGGCCCGTCTTTTAATAAAGTTCAAAGATTTCCTTAATAGAATAGGAAAAGGAAACTTACCTATGACGCCGGGAGTGCGAGAGGTGACCAAAGATTATCTGCAACAATGGAATACATTAAATGGTCAATTGCAAAATATTAAAAATCAAGAAGTTAGTAGCTATAACCTATTACTAAAGCAAGCTGGTTTGCCTGAGTTGTATTGGCCAAATTAAACTCTGAAAAATAGTAATACAATACACAGTAAAATGAAAGTAATCATAACCCTTGTATTATTGACTTTAGCATTAAGCCTTAATGCCCAAAACATCTACATTAAAAATGTGAAGTTGTTTGATGGTAGTAACAACAAAATCACATTTGGATCTGCGGTCAAAATAAAAGGGAAAACAATAGAATGGATAGGGGAACAATTGAATCAGGACCCATCTGGATATGAAGTAATTAACGGCCTAGGTTACTTCCTTATGCCAGGGATGATAGATGCGCACACACATATAAGTGATTTTAAGGCTGCGGAACGGGCCTTAATGTCTGGCGTTACTACCGTGCGGTCTGCTAGCACAAAATTCTATCAAGATGTAACCCTTGGCAATCTGGCCAAAAAGGGAGTTATACCAGGTCCTGACTTTGTAAGTGCAGGAGTGTATGTTACCCCTAATTTAGGAGAAACTATATTATCAGATGTTAGATTGAGTAATCTTAGCAAAGGCGTTTATTCTGAAGAAGCCCTTCGCCAACTGGTAAGAATCAATGCCGAACGAGGAGTGGGCGTTATTAAAACTAGGGGTACTGAACGGGCGGGACTGCCAGAAACTGACCCAAGACAACAAACCTATACCAAAGAACAACTAAGCATAGTAGTTGATGAAGCAGCCAAACATAATTTAAAGGTGATGGTGCATGCCCATGGCGATGAAGGAGGTCGTGCAGCTGCTGAGGCCGGGGTAGTAAGCATTGAACATGGAACTTTTCTAAGTAGAGAAACCCTTGAGCTAATGAAGAAAAAAGGAATCTTTTTGGTCCCCACTTTTATAACCATTGAAGACTTAAAAGTTCCAGGAGGCGAATACAGTAACCCAACACTTGAACTGCGTGGAAGGTTTATGCTTGTTGAGGCAGAAAGAACGATCAAGGATGCGTTGAATATTGGAGTGAAAATGGCAACTGGTGCCGATAATGATTATAGTGCAGAAAGCACCACACGAGTTTCTTTAGAAGCAGAACATTTTGTTAGGTTGGGAATGACAAATTTTCAAGCATTAGAGGCCGCCACAAAAAATGGGGCGGAACTTCTAGGGCTTACCAACCAGATTGGAACATTGGAATCTGGTAAGGAAGCAGATATGATTCTACTACCTAGCAACCCTTTAGAGGATATTGTGGCGCTCCAAGATGTTTTATTGGTAATAAGTAACGGAAAGGTGGCTTTGAAACGAATTCCTTTTGCCCTTAAAAGCGATGAGTAACAATATGGTTGTCAGATGAATAGTCACTTAAAAGTATACATAATGCATACTTTTTTGATATCGTTAAAGTTTTAATAATTACGTGAATGCTGATTATTTGGCTTTTAGCATTTCATATATTTATAAACGTAGTCTTAGATAACTGGTCTTATGAGGCATTTGTTTGTTTTCCTTTTTGTTTCTCTGTATTCCTTACTTGCAATAGGTCAACAAGGTGTTGAGGTACCAGATACCAACGCAAATGTACTCCCAAGGTTTACTATTGATGGAATTGGTTACCCTGTAGGTGTTAACGACGAGATTTACAAAAGACTTACAATGGAGTATAGAATTTCAGAAAAATTACAGATTCAACTACAACACTTCTATGATAAATTTGGAACGCATGAGCAAACAGGCTCTTCATTGCTTTTAAAATGGTACGTTAAAAAGAAGCTTTACCTAATCGCAGGCGGAGAAGCTCAATATGATATCAACCAATTTACGGGTCAACATGAACTTATGCAGACTAATTTAAACATTGGAATGGGGTATGAGGTCAACCCTAATTTATTACTGGAACTTGGTTTTCGGTCCCGGACAAATTCCAAAAAAGCGACAATTGGTAATTTTGGAAGACCTGTAAATCCTAATGCCTTTTCTCTACGGGCAAGTTTTTAGAATAAAAGCATTGCTTCTCCTTACTTTTGTTTCTTTCCAATTCTTGTAATTGTCGTTGAAAAACAAAACATCATTGAAAACAATTAAAAAATACCTAAAACGAATGTTGGTAATTATACTTTCCTTGATTGGATTCTTAGTAATTGCATATCTACTTTTTGTGAATTTCTATCCAAGTTTTGGTGGAGATGTATCCAAAGAGCAACAAAAGGAATATGCCAAATCATTGAATTATAATGGAAAGAAATTTGTAAACAAAAATGACGTTCCAAAAGATTTAAGCTTTGGGGAAACGGTAAACCTTGCCTACAAATTCTTTACGACAAAAGTTCCTAGTGGCAGCCCGGACAACGATATAAAGGTTGAAAAATTGGATTCCGTAAATGTGGCCGATTTTAAAAATGATACCCGGCTCGTTTGGTATGGACATTCTGCTTTTTTAGTGCAAGTTGAGGGTAAAAATGTTTTGATAGACCCCATGTTTGGAACTGTTGCTGCACCACATCCATTATTGGGCGGAAATCGCTTCAATAAAGAAATGCCTCTGGAAATTGAGAAGCTACCGAATATAGATGTAGTGCTTATCTCACATGACCATTATGACCATTTAGACTATGAATCCATTACCAAGTTAAAAGACAAGGTGGATATGTTTTATACCCCGCTGGGAGTGGGTGTACATTTAAAAGAATGGGGGGTTGAAAGCAATCGTATAGTTGAGCTTGATTGGTGGCAAGAAGCAAATTATAAAGACTTGTTATTTGCCTGCACACCGGCACAACATTTTTCTGGGCGTAAATTTGGAAGTGAACAGAGTACTTTATGGAGCTCCTGGGTACTTACATCTACAAATGACAAGCTCTTTTTTAGTGGAGACAGTGGTTACGGAAGCCATTTTAAGGAAATAGGTGACAAATATGGCCCATTTGATTTTGCTATGATGGAATGCGGCCAATACAACGCTATGTGGCCAGATATACATATGTTTCCGGAAGAAACCGCTCAGGCAGGTGTAGACGTGAAAGCAAAAGTTATTATGCCTATTCACTGGGGTGGATTTAAATTGGCACTACATAGTTGGATAGATCCAATAGAACGCGTTGTAAAAAAAGGAGCTGAATTAAATATTCCTATCGCAACTCCAAAAATAGGGGAGGTAATCAACCCAAAAGATTCTTTGCAGGTTTATGATGTTTGGTGGAAGTAATTTATGTTATGGGCGCTTATAGTTGGTTGAAAAGAGTATGAATTTGTATTTCTTTATGTTTTCCCTTTAACCGAACGGTACCTAAAGATGTTGATAAGAAAGTATCGCTAATTTTTAAATCTTTTAATAGCGCATCAGAAATCAGTAAATGGACATTGTGTCTGTTGCATTCCCCTTGTATTCGAGCCGAAGTATTGATAACATCTCCTTGATAGGCCAACAAAAGCATGATGAAGAACTATAGTTGAAAAGGGTATCTGTAGAAAATCTGCTGTTGGTGAAATACCATCGTTATCTCCAATGCCAAAATATTGGAATATCCCAAATAACCCCATTGCTATTGACCAAAATTAGAGCGACTTCCAAAGAAGGCTAAAAAAATTCTTGAAATTTCTGTTCACCTAAAATTTTATTAAGATTAGTTTTCTAACAGTATTTCATTAAAAATGTAGTCCTTGCAATGTGTTTTTTTAATAAACCATAAAAAAAAGGAAGGGTATAAAAATAACGCAATTACAATGTCAAATAACAAATTTATCCTAATGAATATAGCCCTTTACACGTTTTCCGACAGTGTATTATGAAGACAATTTTATTTTTATTTCGGTAAAATACAGAAAATTAAACACGTTAATTGGCTATATATCAAATTAATGGCTCCATATTTGCAGTTCAAATAGTATAATAATTTTAATTACATTACAATGAGTAAAGGAACAGTAAAATTTTTCAACGACACTAAAGGTTTTGGTTTTATCACTGAAGAAGGAGTTGAAAAAGATCACTTTGTACACATTTCTGGATTGGTAGACGAAATTCGTGAAGGCGATGAAGTTGAATTTGATCTACAAGAAGGTAAAAAAGGATTGAATGCAGTAAACGTAAAAGTTATCTAGTACATATACTTTCAAGTTTTACAAAAAGCCCATCAGCAATGATGGGCTTTTTTTATTTGAAATTCAAAAAAATGATTTTTTGACAAATGTTTTGGTCAAATCTACAGGTACATTTGGCTTTCATCATCAAATCATAAAATGAACAGATACTGTTTTGTCTTTCTGTGCCTATGGTGCAGTACATTGACAGCTCAAAACTTAACCAATTCTGAGATTAATCCCCAAACCCCTTCTACTAGTTTCTTAGATAAAACAGAATTCAGAGCAGGCTATTATGGGAATTTTTATTGGAATCCAGGTCTAACATTTGGAGCTGAATACCTTTGGAAAGAGAAGGTTCTTACCAAAAAGAAAAAGCGGAGAACAAAAGTTATTACAAAACAATGGTTGCTCAATGGAACGTTAGGTCTTAGCTGGGACCCCAGAACAGAACTGGGTGTTTTCACGAATTACGGAATTCTCTGGCGTAGGACCAATACCAAAGGAAAACAGATTAATATTCAATTTAACCCGCTGGGCTTTTACCGCGCATTTTTACCAGAAACTTATGAAGTATCTGGTGATGATGTAAACAAAGTTTTTCTTCCAGGCAGAAACTATTATGCCCCGTCTTTTTCCTTTGGTTTTGGAAAATCACGAAAGGGCAAGAAACTAACTGGTAGGTATCTCAACTTTACTTATATGCTCCGAACTCCTTATAACGCCAATTCTCTGCCTTCATTCGCTATTGAATACGGTTATCGTTTAAACTTCAAAAAGAAAAAGAAAAATGCAAAAGATGGTTTATAATCAAGGAAAAAAAGTGTTGTTTTTACTCTCATTTTTCATTGTTCTCTCCTGTGCTAAAGAGGATATTGATGATTTGAGTGATACACTATATGTGCGCCACAAGGGTGCGGATATGCCCGCGCATATTTATGGTAACGCTTCAGAAAAAGTATTTCTTATCATTCTGCATGGAGGCCCTGGAGGAGATGGATTGACCTATCGTTCTGGAACCATTAAAAGTGAGATTGAAAAAACTTGTGCTGTTGTTTATTTTGATCAACGCGGTTCAGGGATGTCGCAAGGGAGATATTCAAAAGATGAAATTAGTGTGGATATAATGGCTGAAGATGTTCTGGCGTTGGTGAAAGTAATACAACATAAATATGGAGATGATTCCCAGTTCTTTTTGATGGGACATAGCTGGGGAGGAACTCTTGGAACAGCTGTTATGCTAAAAGATCAAGATGCTTTTAGAGGGTGGATAGAAGTTGATGGTGCCCATGATGCGAAAGGAATATACTTTGAATACCCTGATAATTTCAGAAGGGTGGCTGATGAACAGATTGCTGCAAATAGGAGCGTTTCCTTTTGGGAGCGTGTGAAAGATAAAATTGATGGGGTGGATACAACAACCTATTCGGATGATGATTTTTATACTATGAATCGTGAGGCTTATAAAGCTGAAGAAAAATTAGCCAAAGATAGGATCATCAATAAAATTAAAAGCCGCATTCAAGGAGAACTGGCCGCCACTGCATTTTTTAAAAATAATTTTTTAACCGTTAGGTGGAGCGGTTCACGTACACAATCTATTTTAGTTGGAGATCAAGGTATTTTTGAAAACTTGTCCTATGCGAATAGACTCAATGAAATTACGATACCTTCTTTAGTGCTCTGGGGCAAGTATGATATGGTGGTACCGACCAAGTTTGCACAAGATGCGTTTGAAGGTCTTGGTTCTACCTCAAAAGAATTGGTCATTTTTGAGGATTCTGGACACTCACCCATGCTCGTTGAACCTGATTTATTTGCTGAAGAGGTAATTGATTTTATCAATGAACACAAAGAAGTAAACTAGTCCAATAAAACATGTAAAAAACATAGCTTTAACTCATTTGAAAAACTGCATGTTATGCTTGTAGCCATTGCCAATAGGAATTTCTATTTTACCGATTTCCACATCGTTTTTGGTATATGCCGTAATTTTTTCGCTATTCACGATGTATGAACGGTGCAAGCGAATAAAACGGCTGTCAACACGTTTTTCAAAATTGGAGATACTTTCTTTTATGACAAGTGTCTCCTTTTCCAGATGAATTTTTATGTAGTCCCTTAAGCTTTCCGTATAGAGAATATCATTTAGAACTACCTTGATTTGTTTTTTGGCCTTATTAACAAATATATATTCACTTTTGTGATTGGCAATGGTTGGTTCCCTGCTAATTTCAATGGTATTCTGTTGCTTCAAAAACTTTTGAATGGACGAGAAAAAACGTTCAAAAAATATTGGTTTTAATAGATAATCCACTGCGTTTAACTCAAAACCATCCAAAGCGTAATCCCTATAAGCAGTGGTGAAGATGACCTTTGGTTTATATACCAGATTTTTAAAAAAATCAGTTCCTTTTAATGCTGGCATTTCAATATCTAAAAATAGTAAATCCACTTTTTTAGAGCTTAGAATGGAACTCGCATGTATAGCACTTGAACAAGAAGCCAACAATTCAAAATTGGGAATTTTCTCCAGATAAGTTTCAAGGAGTTCCCTGGCCAAAGGCTCATCATCAATGATCAGACATTTATACGTCATACATGTCCAATTTTAAATTGGCAGTAAAAGAATTTGATTTATTTTCAATGATTAAATCATAAGCTTTGGGATATAACAATTCCAATTGTTTTTTAATATTTTGAAGTCCAATAGATTCCTTCTCCACAAAAGACTTAGCATTAAGTGGTTTACTGTTTTCAACTTTAAAAACGAGTTGCTCCCTTATTTTTGATATGTTGATATTGATGTTAGCTTGATTCACCTCATTGGCGACCCCATGTTTAAAAGCATTTTCAACAAATGTGAGCAATAATAAAGGGGCTACTTTTTCTTGACCGGCAACGTTTTTACTAAAGAATATTTTCACTCTATTGGCATAACGTATCTTTTCAAGGGACAAATAGTTTTCAATAAGCGCTATTTCCTTATCCAAAGACACATATTCATCATTGCACCGGTAGAGAATATAATCCAAAATCTCTGATAGTTTTTGAATGACCTTAGGAGCGTTATCTGATTTCTTTAATGTTAAAGCATACAGGTTGTTCAATGTATTGAACAAAAAATGAGGGTTCAGTTGATTTTTTAGGGCCAAAAGTTCTGCAGTTTTCTTTTGTTCATTTAACCTTAGCAAACGTTGTTTCTCTGTATATAATTTCAATACTGACAATAGAAAAGTTGGGTACAAAAGATATAGCGATTTTGATATAAACTCACTAATGTTTGTTAATCTGCCCCAAAAAGAAGCATCTTCAAATCGTTTTAGATAATTGGCATAGGTAGCAGGATAGTTGGGTTCAAAATAGGCCATATTAATCAACGTACAAATAACATAAAAAGCCAATAATGTAATTACAATTAAAAGTACAAAGGCCAATGTTTTTCCCTTGTTTAAAAGGTTTGGAATCAAAATCTCCAGAATTACATAGGCCATTGCAATCTGAAGTAATGCTCGAACGGCATAAGTGATAACTAACTCGTTGGTTGTGGTATAATACCAACTGGAGGCAGAAGCTGAAAAAGCAAAAATCAACAGCCCAAACACAAGGTATTTGAACTTTGAAACTTCCAAAAAATTTTGAACCTGATGTAGCATAACATGTTCTATTGAATATAAAGGTACAAATCTAAAAAAGCTCTCTCCAATAAAGCCTTCCAACTACAGGTAAGCGATGCCAAAGAAAGGTTAATCGTAGACGAATGCATTAAACGCTAGCTATCAATCATTTGGCATCGTTAGCTACTTTTCTAACCATCTTTTTTAGAGCGCGCACAACCTCCTTATAGTTTAGTCTTCAAATTGAAATTTTATTCAAATGAATTGTATGCAAAAACCAATGGTTACCAAGGGGCAAAATTCACTTAATCAAAGAAAAATAATGATGAACCAGTTTATATTGATCGTTTGTAGTTTCTTCATTTCTATATCCTTTTACGGACAAAAGGGAACTATTGCAGGAACAGTATTGGATAAGGATTCGCAAGAACCAATACCCTATGCCAATGTGGTCATAAAATCTAACGATGAAATTACTACTGGAGGCATTACGAATGAACAGGGAAATTTTACAATTAATGAAATATCCTTTGGAAGTTATGATGTTGAAGTTCAATTTATAGGGTACAAAACCTTAATTCTTCCTATTTCAGTTAGTAAATCAATCCGAAGAGTCAATTTGGGAGGGCTATTTATTGAAGAAGATGCAGTAGCTCTTGAGGCGGTAGAAGTATCTGTAGAGCGTTCTACAATTGAACAGAAAATTGATAGAAAGGTCATCAATGTAGGTAAAGATTTAACCACGGTTGGGGCCTCAGCTAGTGATATAATGGGAAACATTCCTTCAGTAAGCATTAATCAAGATGGGGATATTTCGCTTCGTGGAAATGAAAATGTTCGTGTTCTAATAGATGGTAAGCCTACCAATATTAGTGCTCGAGAGCTCTTGCAACAGATACCATCAACATCAATTAAAACTATTGAATTGATTACAAACCCCACTGCCAAATATAACCCTGAGGGTATGAGTGGGATCATCAACATCACCTTAAAAAAGAATACCAATTTGGGCTTTAATGGATCTATAAATTCGGGGTTCACCTACGGGGAACGCGCTAGATATAACAACTCGCTTAGTTTAAACTATAGGGCTGGAAAAACTAATTTTTACGGGAGTTATGGTAATAGACTGGGTAAAAGCACAACAGATGGCAGTGTAACCAGAACAGTGGAAAATACCAATCAACTTACAAAGAGTTACACGGAAAATAACTCGCATCTATTCAAAATGGGATTGGATTACTTCATCAATGATAAAAATACGTTATCTATCTACACCAATCAAAACCTATTTGAAACTATAATAGATGGTAGCAGAGCAATTCGTTTTTTTGATAACCCTTCTGCAAATTTTATACGAATGGATATCACAAATAATGATAATGTCAATGCGACCTATAATGCTGATTTTAAACACACTTTTGCCAAAGAAGGGCATAGTATTGAATTGGAAGTAGATTACAATACTCTGGAAAGCGATAAGGAGTATGATTTTAGCTTTACTGGAAATAGTCTTATAGACGATTATGAGGAATTCATTGAAGACACTAGAGCAAATACCACGATAAATTTGGATTATGTAAATCCACTTTCATCAAATGCCACTTTAGAAATAGGTCTGGAAACCCGTTTGCGGCGCACCGATAATTCCTATGACACAGGCAATCCAAATTTTAACAACTCGATCTTTTCATACGATAGAAATATCTATTCTTTGTATGCCACTTTTAGTCAAAAAATAAATAAGTGGCAATATAATCTAGGGTTACGATTAGAAGATTATAGTGTTGATTCGAAGTTTAATGAAGTTGGGGAAGCTGAATTTAATTTTACAGATAACTTGTTCAATATATATCCGTCAGGGTTTTTAAAATATGCTCCTGATGAAGAACAGAAAAATACCTATCAATTAAGTTTTAGTAAGCGTATAGATCGTCCTTCCTTGAATCAAATCAATCCAATACGGCAGATAAATACGCCGCAAATCATAATTACTGGGAATCCCGCTCTTGTTCCCCAATTTACCAATTCCATAGAATTAAATTATAGCAGAAAATTGACCAAAGGTAGTTTTACAGTAGGTGGTTTTTACCGAAGAATCAACGATGAAATTAATAGAAGAGGCTTTTTTGATGAAGTTGACCCAAATCTATTGATTGTAGATTACGACAATTTTGACAGTAACAATGCTTACGGATTTGAGTTTTCGTCCAACTATCGTCCAACCAATTGGTGGAGTATTAATGGTAGTTTTGATGTCTATTCAAGAACCCAAAAAGGGTTTATTGAAAATGAAAGCGTACAGGTAAGCAATACCTTATTGAACGCCAAATTGAACAATAGCTTTAAAGCTACGAAAGACCTTACTTTTCAACTATTTACATTTTTCAGCGGCAAGCAAAAAATATTACAATATGAGCTTAAAGAAAATTTCTTTATGAATGCCGGTGCACGCTACAACATTGCAAAGGGCAAGGGAACCCTTAGCCTTAACTTCAATGACATTTTTAGAACACAGCGTTTTGCTTTTGAAACCTATAGGACAATAATCCAAGAAGGGGAGTTTAAAAGAGATAGCCGTTCCGTCTATCTAGGGCTTGCATATCGTTTTGGTAGTGGTAAAAACAAAGGTCTAAAACGTAAAAAACGCGATAAAAACGTAAAAGCAGATAAGTTTTTGTAGTTGGCGTTCTTGGCTATAGTTATCCTTTTTAAAAAGTATATAAGTTATTACTTGGTAAATGGAAAGCGAGGAGGGTGAGGCACTTAAACAAGATTATGAACCAAAAGTAGAGTTATTTGAACCAAATGAATACATTCTTGATTTAACGATACGGTAGTTTTGAAGGATTAATATTAAAAATGTATATCATGAATTCTTCAAAGAACAATCAAAAACCCAGAACGACAGATAAAATAATTACCTGTAAAACAATTCAAATGACCTTAATGCTAATAGTCGTTATGACAAATTATGCTTTGGGGCAACAACAAAAAGAAAATCAAGAAATAACCAAAAACGAAACTATTATGAAAACATTTGTGATTGAACGAATCATTCCTGGCGCAGGAGACCTGACCGCAGAACAATTAAAAGGTATATCACAGACATCATGTACCGTATTAAAGGAAATGGGACCAAAAATTAAATGGCAACATAGTTACGTAACAGGGGATAAGGTGTATTGCGTGTATAATGCTGAAAATAAAAAATTAGTAGAAGAGCATGCACAAAAGGGAGGTTTCCCTGCAAATTCAACAAATGAAGTTGCAACAGTAATAAGTCCTGCTACAGCTAACGAATAAACCTCAGAGAGGCTGCTCTAACCAATTATGGCCTCTCTAAATTATTTATTAATATCTTAAAAGAAAATTACCAACCATGCCTATTTATATGGATTTTCATGACGTGCCAAAAGGTATTACTGCAAAACACGTTGCCGAGATGCATCAGGCAGATTTAAAAATTGAACATAAGTATAATTGTCGTGGCTTAACCTATTGGTGCGATGAAAGAAGGCAAACCGCATTTTGTTTAATTGAAGCTCCAAACAAAAAGGCTATTATAGAATTGCACAAGCAGGCGCATGGCGATGTTCCGCAACGAATTATAGAAGTAAACGATACAATAGTAGAGTCTTTTCTAGGCCGAATAGTTGACCCGGAAAAATCACAAAATACAAAACTGAACATCATTAATGACCCCGCATTTCGCACGTTAATGGTAGTCAAGTTGAGAAAAAACACATTAAGAAAATCAGGTGTAAATACTCTCAACGCAGCACTCCGCGGCTATAAGAAATCTATTATCAATTTGGCCAGTACTCACGAAGGGCGGGTAGTTAAGCAAGAAACAGGTTATTTTCTAATGTCTTTTGCTTGTGTAACAAATGCTGTTTCATGTGCTATAAACATTCAAGAATTGCATAACGTTGTTATTACGCCAGACATAGATTTTAAAATTGGAATAAGTGCGGGTATTCCGGTCACTAAAAAAGAAAACATATTTGAAGACACGATACAAATGGCCGGATATTTATGTGATATTGTCAAAGGAAATTTGACAATATCATCTGAGGTACGTGATTTATACGAAAGTGAAAACCAGAATACAATCAATAACACTTCATCAATTAATGTACTAAGTAAGGTAGATACCGATTTTATAATACGATTAATGGAATATACAGAAGCGGCATGGGTTGATTCAAATACAACTGCAACGGATTTTGGGCAAAAATTAGGGTATAGTAAGTCCAAACTGTATAGAACCATGATGACCCTAATTGGAAAATCTCCAAACAGTTATTTAAAAGATTACAGATTAAAAAAAGCACTCCAATTAATGGATGAACGAACATCAAACATTTCTGAGATTGCTTATAGGACAGGCTTTACCAGCCCTACTTACTTTTCAAAATGCTTTCAAGAAATTTACGGTATACTACCGTCAAATTATATGAAACAGACTGCGGTTAAACCTTAAGGATTTAAGTGTTACCTCAAAGATTTCACTCCCATTTTTCTTTAAAATTATTCATCTAAATTTTTGTTTATCAGGAGGTAATGTGTGTTTTTTTTAAAGCACTACAAGAAAGTACGTGAAACTGCGGGAAAACCCCAGTTTTTTTAAGGCTAATCTTTAATCGATTCTAATGATGAATAGCTATATTTAATTTTCCAAAGTTTCCCCATAATTTACTTCCCCCTAAAATACCCATAGCGCGGTATTTATAGCAGTTCCCTCACTACATAGTTTTATAAAATTTAAAACAAATCACATGAAAGTAAGGAACTATTTGATTCTTGGTCTATTCGGTCTTTTCATTGTTATGCTTCTTATGCAATCCTGTTATTCGGTGCGTTTAAGAAGTGTTGAAGGAACCTACGAACCCGCTGCACCCCTTGTGCGGAATGATTACTACCGTAATATGGAAGTTATTGAAATTGACACCGTAATTACCCTTGGTGCTATTGATAAAGATTTTACTTATCTCATTAAAAAGTCGGATAGATGCCCAAGTGGCAAACTACATACTGTAGAGTATAGAAATACCTTGGGAGCTGTCCTATTGAGTGGGATTACTTTCGGTCGCAAACGAAAGGTGAAAATCAAATATGTCTGCATGAAATCCAATTAAAAAAATGAGTCATGGCTAGAACAACAAAACTTTCACTAAACGAATGGGACACATTACATAACAATGGTCCATGGAAACTAAAGACCCTTTATAAGACAAAATTGGAAGCATCCAGTTTAATGCCTTCAGATATTGATAGGTATAATGATGCAGCACAGGAAATCCAGCGATTATTAACAGAAACTAAAAACAAAAGCGAAGGTTTTAGGGCGTATGGTTCGGCGTGGTCTATGTCAAATATTGCCCATCAAAAGGACCGAATGCATTTTAATGCCCACATGAACACCTATTTCTCCTTTAAAGATCAAGACCTACATGCGTTATCCCGGTATGCAGCTGAGAATCTGTTTTTATTTCAATGCGGGAACATTATTAAGGAGGTATCCGAAAAGTTGGAAGGTCATGGGAAATCCCTAAAGACTACTGGGGCAAGTAATGGGCAGACCATTGCTGGATGCATTTCCACAGGAGTTCACGGATCGGCGGTCAATGTGGGTTCTGTTCAAGATTATGTTGTCGGACTTAATCTCATTATAGGACCAAACCCAGGTGATATTGTGTATTTGGAAAGACACACAAAACCGGCACTCAATGACGTTTTTGCACAAAAACTACGTTCACGGGTTATTCGCAATGATGGATTGTTCAACGCAGCACTGGTAGGTCTGGGTTCCTTTGGTTTTATCCATGGAGTGGTGATTGAGGCTCAAAACCTTTTTCTTCTTAAACGTTATGTAAAGAAAATCAAGAAGGAAACCGCTTTAGAATTGGCAGAAAAACTCAATTTTAAGAGTTTTAAGGAAATACCTGAGGAAGTAAACAGTAGTGGTGAAGCCAACACCCCATATCATTATAAGGTATTTGTCAATCAATACAGGGAGGATAAGGATAAAGATTATGTGGTAGAATTCATGTATAAAAAACCATTTAAATTGAATTATCCAGATCCCTTTCCGGTCATTAAAAAATCGATCTACCGCGACCTTGTTAATGTGGCTGTTGAAATCGGCTCAAGAGTACCTTCAACCATTCCCTTGTTTATCAATGCACTTAAAAAATCTATTCTTCCAAAAGTGGATGAAACCTCTATGGGAACCTTAGCCGAAACCTTTTGGGATGCACCTTATCAGGGTCCAGCTTTTGCAATCTCTTTTGGTGTAGATCATACTGATTCCAAGGAAGCGTTGAAAATACTTTCCAAGGTAAGTATAGATGAAGGCCCTATGCCTGGAATTTTTGCGATGCGCTTTATTAAAAAATCGGATGCCACCTTATCTTTTGCCCGTTTCCCAACAACCTGTATGATAGAGATTGATGGGGTTCTCTGGAACGAAAAGAAAAAGTTGGGAACTCTAAAAGATTTATCACGAAAAATGATTGAAGCTCTACAACTGCATGGCATAGCATTCACCTTGCATTGGGGTAAAAATGCGGATTGGAACTTTCCGGGATTGGTGGACCATATGTATGGACAAGATGCTGTAAACTGGCGAAAGTACCGTTGTGCGCTACTTTCAGAAGATATGCAAAAACTCTTTTTGAACGATTTCCTAAAAGAGACCATGCTAAGCAAAAAGGAAACCATCTTGGCCCCAGACCTTATAAAATCACTTTTATAAAACTCATTTAAAACTTTAAATCATACAAATGAAAAGTAAAAAACCATTGGTGGAAATAGAATACGAGCTTAGGTTGACAAAAAAAATCTTGGAAAAAATCTTGGAGCTCAACAAGGACAAAGAACTTATCTCACCCAGCAACGAAGAGATGGATAAGATAGAGGAAGAGTTGCGTAGCGATTTACGGTTGGAATTCCCCAAGTATAAAATTCAAAAAAAGTAAAAAAATGGAAGCAAATATTTTAAACGAATTGGGCAATCGCATCCAAAACATTGTGATCAAGCCCAAAGTACAGGACAAAAGGGAAAAGAACCGTGGCATCTTGGCCATGGTATTTGTCATTCTTTTCTTCTGTGTCATTTTTGTGACGTTCGTAATTGGTTTTAACACCGCAAATTTTGGCACGGATGATTATAAAGATCTATTAACCACAGTTTCGTCCATTCTTTCTGGGCCTTTAGGGTTTATAATAGGATTCTACTTTAAAGAAAAGCAATCCCAAGAGCAGAATGTCCAGGAAGATGAATAGACCAGACAAGAAGTCATCATTTAAGTGTAAACAATAAATAGTTTGTAATGCAAATAAAAGATATTATAGTTACCGTAAGAGAGGCGCTTATAGTGCTCCTGTTTGTATTGTTATTGACAACCCCATCATGGGTCAAAAACCGTTTAGAAACTGCAGGATTTCAGAAAATTGATATGGGCTTTGCCGAATGGGAGTCCAGAATAGAAGCGTCAAAAAAGGAAGTGGAAGATGTTAAAAGTACGACCGAAGCTGCCCAATTAAGATTAAACCAAGTTGCGAACAGGTTGGAAAGTCTGGCCACAAGCCCTTCATACTCCAATCCGGCCGTAATAAAGCGACAGGTGAGTGAATTAAAAATGGAGGTTGATGCATCTGCAATTAATTTAAAGCGTTCTAATGAGGAGCTGGAAAAAAGCTTGGAAAACCATAAAATATTACTGAGAGAAGTACAAACTAGGCAACATTAGCATTAAAATAAAGGTTTATAATAAACATGGAAGAAGACAAAAAAGTAAAAATTGATCCTTTTAAGGGAATAGGGCTTTGTTTTAGTGGGGGAGGGTATAGAGCAACTTTTTATTCATTAGGAATTGTGTCATATCTAAACGTAGTTCAATTTGAAGACAAACCCTTATTAGAAGAAGTCCAAGCAATGAGTTCTGTAAGTGGAGGGACCTTATTGGCTGTGGCATACGCCAAAATGGCACAAGAACTTAAAACCGATTTCAAAACATTCTTTAAAACGTTCTATGACACTTTTACGCCTGAAAATGATACCCTGTTAGAGACCGCTATCAACAAATTGGAAGATGATAAAATTTGGAAAGCAAATGAACATAAAACAAGGTCATTAATCAATGCTTTTGCCCTTGTCTATGCAGAAATGGATGTGTTTAAAGGAGATTTTTCGCTTTTTGAAACCCCGGAATCGAAACATCTAAAACAGGTATGTTTTAATGCTACGGATTTCTCATTTGGGCTTACATATAGGTTTCAAAATGACGGGGATTTTGGTAGTGCCCCGTTGGATAACGCATTGGTTAAAGCTTTACGACCCAAGATCAAGTTAGGTGATGTTATTGCTTCCTCCTCTTGTTTTCCGTTGGGATTTGAACCACTCTTGTTTCCTGATGATTATTTCAAGGATCAAAAAGATGAAAATTATCAGAAATTAAAAAGCTTAAAGCGTTTTGAGAATGGTGTGGGTATAATGGACGGAGGCATTGCGGATAATCAGGGAATTGGCAGCATGATGCTAATCAATGGTAGAATGAAAGGAGCTCTGAATCTTATTATTGTAAACGATGTAGGTAGTTTTAAGATGAAACCTTGGCAACAAGATGACAGTTACACAAAAAAGGGACCATCAATCAAGCAATTTTTCGCCAAGGCCTTATCGTATTTCAAAATTAAGGCATTGTATATTATCTTGATTTTGATAGGACTTGCATTGATTATCCTTAACTCCATGCATGTTTTTAATACGTGCAATGAATGTGCTTTGCCAGTACTCTACATTATAGGCAGTATATTGATGGGTATAGGTCTAACACTAACTTTTTTGGGAGGCCTTGCAACGATTGCCACAAAATTGGTGAAAGCAAAAATCGCTTCCCTTTTCAGAAAAAACGTCCCCGAAGTATTGTTGGACGATATAATCACCTTTAAAAAACTGGACATCGGCCTTGTGCAGCAGATGCTTACAAATAGATTGACTTCCACAGTAAAAATGGTCAATGATGTTTTTTTGAAACAACTACGTCGCTTAAACTACGATTTGTTCTATTCCAAAAGCTCGCTAATACATAAGCGAATCACCACAACGGTATATAAACTTAATGGACAGGAAACCGCTTACTCAGGCGGTACTCCAAAATACAATGAACTCATTAAACCTTCTCCAAGTTCACTTTTAAAAGACGTGTGCCTAACAGCTTCAGAGACCCCAACAACACTTTGGTGGGATAAGGAGGACATTTTAAAAAACCGCATGGATACCCTTATTGCATGCGGACAATTTACACTATGTTATGAGTTGATGGAATACATTATTGAACTAAAGAATTCCAAGCACGATTTAGATATTGATTTTGATGCTTTGGATAAGGTGGACAAGCAACTGAAAAAACATTGGACTGCCTTTAATAAGGACCCATTTTTTTTAGTTAAAGCAATGAAGAAATGAGTATTTTATAGTTAAGCATACTTCGTAAAGTAGAAAACAATTAATAAGTAGGAACAATGCAACTTACCAAAAACTTTTATAAGATTGAATTTGAGAGTCGTGATGGGGCCAAGATGCCGGACCATGTGCTCCAGAATATAAAGGAACTTGCCGATAATCTTCAAAAGGTAAGGGATATATTGGCAGAAGCCATAAACATAAACAGTGGCTATAGAAGTGAAGCTCATAACAAAATTGTTGGTGGGGTGAAGAACTCACAGCATTTGTTGGGAAAAGCCGCTGATGTTTCCATGAAGAACTATACCTCTAAAGAACTTGCAGTTATTTTCGAAGATTTGATTTTAAATAGCGTTATAAAAGAAGGAGGACTGGGGCTTTACAATGGCTTTGTCCATTATGATATTAGGGGTACGCGTGCCCGTTGGAATCTTTCAACCAAGTATAAGGATTTCTATAAGTAAACAATAAATAATATGGCAGAAATTGAGATAAGCTTCAAATTAGAAGAAGAGAAAGCGAAGGTTTTTTTAAAAGTATTGAGCAATGTGGGGCAAAATACCACGAATACTACTGTTAGACAGGTTATGAAGCATTTGCACCAAAACATAAAGAAAGATGTATGGGCCGAGGATTATACAGAATCATTGCTCATCGCCAAACTTACCAAAGAGACAGGCGTAATAGGAATACATAAAAACTCTAGCCTAAAAAACTATGTAAGACTCAGTAATCATGCAATGATTCATTATGTTCCTAATTGGTGCAACATGGTTTTAAAAAAAGTTGCTGTTGCAGGGAATTTAGGTAAGCCTCCAAAGAAAATAACTCCCCAAGAGACTGTAAAAACTAAAAAAGTATCAGACCTTATTAAATTGATTGTCAATGCACTTCCATAGGTTTCAACTTCGGATTTTATTAGCGTTCATATTTTTATTTTCGAATATAGGTCAAGCACAAGACCTTAAGTTTCAGGTAGGTCAATCTATCGGCAATGAAACTACAAAAAACAAGGCGGCAACTATTATTGCAAGTTTCCCTAGAGACTCTGTTAGCAATTCCCATAGTATTCAAGGGTTTCTAGAAGTTGGATTAAATTTTCCGGATAATACCGTAAAAAGCTATTCGATAAGTGCCTTCGCAGAAAAGCATAGTAATACATTAATAAGTAAAAGGCAAGATGTAACCCAATTTGGGGGGCAACTCACTTTTCATCTATGGGAAAAATCCCAATTCTTTTTATTCAAAAAATATAAAATTAGATTTTTAGGAACTGCCAGGTATTCTCATGACCATATTGCGGAAACAGATGGAGGTCAGTACTTATTGCACTTTAACCTTGCTCCAAAACTGGGGGGAGGAAACTTTGGAGATGCTTTTCTCAATATTGAAAATATTTATCCTGGGGATGAATATAAAAATTATCAGAGCGACCCAAATAATGAAAATCCTGATCCAAAGAAAAGATTCCCTTCTGATTTTATTCAATTTTCCAGTTCACATACTTTAGGTGTTGAATATATTTCGAATGAAGAATTGTTGTTGGGAAACCTTGCTTATACAATCAATATTTATCCATTAAGTGGATTATTGTATCGTACATTTGAGCAATATCGTATGTTACAATTCTCTTTTGGAATTGATAATCGATTTAATATTAATTCTCAAAATACGGAACTCTTTATAGGTAGCTTGCTCACAGGGTCTGCAGGAGTTAATTTTTTAATTAATGAAGAAAAAGGGTATCAACTGGGCTTAGTGTATTCTTATCAGGAAGGGGGACATGCTTTGCAAGGCCTCTCTGACCAAGTATTCTCGCAGTTGGTATTAAGCGCTAGGCTAGTATTGGATAATTCAAAATAATGAGTACCGATTTTAGTTAAGAACGGTTAGAAACTGCCACTTTTTAAATTGTAATTCTTTTAAAAAGGAATTCCTATTATTATTTACAAGTTTCTCGAGCATCGTGTACCTATCTTTGCTCAAATCTATTTTATGTCAAAAGAGTTTTCCGATTTAGGAGTTAACGAACAAATACAGCAAACTTTAGTTGATTTAAATATTTCTGTTCCAACAGATATTCAAAAGAAAACGATTCCAATTCTATTAAATCAAAAAGAAGATGTAGTTGCTTTGGCAAAAACGGGAACGGGTAAAACTGCAGCTTTCGGGTTGCCTTTACTGCAATTGATTGATTCAGAAAATACCGAAGTACAAGCAGTAATATTGGCTCCCACACGAGAATTAGGACAACAGATCTATACCAACCTAGTTTCTTTTACCGCTCATGGTCCATCAATTTCTATTGCGGCTGTCTGTGGTGGTATTCCCATTAAACCTCAAATAGAACGCTTAAAAACGACAACACATATTGTTGTGGCAACACCCGGGCGACTAATTGATTTGGTACAGCGTAAGGCGGTAAACATTCAAAACTTAAAGTATTTGGTCTTGGATGAAGCTGATGAGATGGTAAGCGTATTAAAAAAGGACTTGGATGTTATTGCAAAAGAAATTCCCAAATCTAGAAGAACCCTTTTGTTTACCGCGACCATGCCAGGCACTGTAAAACAATTGGTGCAGAATTATATGTCAAAACATGTAGTGCACTTGGAGGCAAACATGAAGAAGATGGGCCATCAAGGTATCGATCATCAATTTGTTGTGGTAGAACCTATAGAAAAGCTAGAAGTATTGCTTCACTTTCTAAATTCTAAAGAAGGGGAAAGAGGTATTATTTTCTGTAAAACCAAAGCGGCGGTTAATAAACTTGCTAAGAAACTGTCTATGAACAAATTCTCATCTGGTGCTATCCATGGTAGTTTAACCCAAGGAATACGGGATCGAATCATGGGACAGTTTAGAGAAGGTTATATTGATATTCTGGTAGCTACTGATTTAGCAGCTCGGGGTATTGATGTTAAGGAAATATCATATGTTGTTAATTATCATCTGCCAGATACGTATGAAGCTTATGTGCATCGAAGTGGTAGAACTGCTAGGGCAGGGGCGAAGGGGCTCTCTTTAAGTATCATACAGCAAGAGGAGGTAATGGATATTCCTGATTTGCAAGAAGAGTTAGGGCTGGTTTTTAGGGAATATAAAAAACAGGATGCAGAAAATAGAGAAGAAATCAATCTGGTTTTATGGGCTAAAAAAATATTCAAGACCAAGCCAAACCGAAATGTTTCCAATAAGACCAAAGAAAACATAAAAACCATATTTCATCATTTGACCAAGGAAGAATTGATAGAAAAAGTTTTGGCCGATCATGTAGCACAGAATTCGAGCATCATTTCTAAAAAAACAATTTCTTCAAAGAAGTGATACTTATCATTGATGTTTTTGCTGTTTGGACTTACAGAGCAAAAAAAACCGATGAATAAATTGGAAAAAGGAGGTTGAAAAATTGAAGCAGTGTATAATGGGATTACACGTTCTCTTCTATTTTAACATACCGAGCACGTTCCATAAAATATTCCTCTAAGCGTTTTAGTTTGGGATGTAGGTTTTCTGAGTATACAACATACTGACATTTTTTTATGCTTTCTGTAGTGGCAGTCATAGCTGTGTATGCACTTTGTTGTATTAAAAAATCAGCATCATCTATACTACATATTTTTAATTCTGAAATGCTTACTCCATTATTTAAAAATAGTTTGTGAATCATTTTTGGAGTGGTAATAAGAACATCAATTCCCATATAAATCTCCGACTTTTGAACATCTATATGTAATTCTTCATAACTGGCATAAACCCTTAGCGAGCTGTACTTGGCGTAGTTGAAAAATGCATCGTACAGTTCTAAGACTTTACTTTTGTTTTCAACAATAACAAGAGCTCTTGGAGCGTCCCCGACGGCCTCGCACTTTAACTTATGCAAGGTTGTGAGTATTAAGGCCGTAGTCTTTCCGCTATCTTTTGGAGCAGTGCAGAAAACATTGGCCCCACTTTTTATAATGGGGATGCTTTTTTTTTTGAAAAGGAGTAGGACTTTCTATGGAAAAGCGTTCTAAAGCTTCAAGCAAATGGGGATGTAATTTTTTAAATGGCATACCTTTTAAATAATGAAATTGTACTGTGAAACCTTAGTGTTTTGAAAATGTAAATATACTATCAAAGAATAGGAAATCAGCTTGTCTATTCATCTGTCATATCCAGTTCAATGTCTTTACTCCATGCACATAACTGATTTAGTATAGGTAACAGTCTTTCCCCTTTTTCCGTTAAGGAATATTCCACTCTAGGCGGAATTTCGGCATAAGATTCCCTAATCACAATTCCCCTGAGTTCCATTTCCTTCAATTGGTTGGCTAGAACCTTTCTGCTTATTTTATCTATTCGAATGGCCAGTTCTCCGAATCTGAGTTTTCGATTCGCCAACATATATACGATTATTGAGGTCCATTTGTTTCCAATGATATTCATGGAATGTGTAATGGGACAATCGTTGGGGTTCTCTATTAATTTTCTTGCCATATTAGTTACCTTTTGGTTACTACTTTCTTGCGACAAACTTACAATAATATCTTTTGTAAACCAATATTAGTTACTTTTGGAAACTAATTAGATAAATATATTTTAATGAACGTATTTGAACCACAGATTTTAGGAGAAATAAGCCTGAATAATAAAATAGTAATGGCTCCATTGACCAGATCAAGAGCCATTAACAATGTTCCAAACGAACTAATGGCAAAGTATTATCAACAGAGAGCGAGCGCTGGGCTAATTATTACTGAAGGAACCTCTCCATCTCCCAATGGTATTGGTTACCCCCGTATTCCAGGAGCCTATTCCGATGCACAAATTGAGGGCTGGAAGAAAATTGCTGATGCAGTACATTCTGAAGGAGGCAAAATATTTGTACAATTGATGCATACCGGCAGAATTACTGCTAAGGCGAATATGCCAGAAGGCAGTATCACACTAGCGCCATCAGCTATTCAGGCTGCGGGTGAAATGTTTACTGAGAACGGATTGGTTGCCCATGAAGTTCCAAAAGCTATGACGCAACAAGAAATCCAGACTACTCAAAATGAGTATGCATTGGCTGCAAAACGTCTTGTAAATGAAGCAGGGGTAGATGGTATAGAGTTACATGCAGCTAATGGATATTTACTCAATCAATTTATAAACCCCAAGTCTAACCAAAGAGAAGATGATTATGGCGGCAGTATAGAGAACAGAAGTAGGTTTGTGTTGGAAACCGCTGAAAAAGTGGTGAATGAAATAGGGGAGGACAAAGTTGGTATCCGTCTTTCACCCTACGGCGCATTCAACGATATGCAATCAGATTATGAGGCACTGGAAGATACCTTTATTTATCTATCCCAAGAGTTATCAAAAATAAACCTGGCCTATATTCATGTCGTAGATCAAAGAGTGGCATTTGGAGCTCCTGATTTTACCATAAACATTAAAAAAATCATTAAAGAGAATTTTAAAGGAATTATAATCTCTGGTGGTGATGTTAACACTTTGGAAAAGGCAGAAGCTGTTTTGGAAAGTGGTTTGGATCTGGTTTATGTCGGCAGGCCTTTTATATCCAATCCCAATTTGGTAGAAAAACTGCAAAAAGAATTGGAGTTGGTGGCTCCTGATTTTGATACCTTCTATACCCCAGGTGAAAAAGGATATACGGATTATTAATTGAAAACAAAGGAATAGGATATGAATGCGATTGAAAATCTATCAAAACTTAAATTGGAACTGCCCGAGGTATCAACTCCGGGTGGCTCTTATGTTTCGGTAAACGTTAGGGGAAATATAGCCTATGTTGCTATCCAATTCCCAATCAAGAATGGCGATTTTTTTTACCAGGGAAGATTAGGAAAAGAATTATCAACCGAAGAGGGTTATAAAGCTATGGAAATGTGCGCCTTAAATGTTTTGGCGCAAATCGATAAAAAGGTTGGCTTTGAGAAGGTGGTTGGCTTAAATCATATGGATGTGTATTTTCAAGCAGGTGAAAATTGGGATGAGGCACCAAAAGTTGTAGATGGTGCCTCTGATTTATTTTTAAAGGTTTTGGGAGAACAGGGCAGGCACTCACGAGCTATTTTTGGAGTGCAAAAGTTGCCCTTCAATTTTAGTGTAGGACTAACTACTTCCTTTACCATACAATAATCATTGTTGAAAAGCTTTGGTACTGACCCAATAAATATCTTGATTACTAGTGTAAAGAAAGTATTTTCCATCCTTGGTTACCCAAGGACATAATTCGTGCTTTTCAGTATTTATTGGGTTCTTTAGACTCTTTGCGTTGGACCATTCTCCATTTTCTTGTTTATGGCTTATGTAAAGATCTCCTCTGCCCAACCCTTCAGGCCTTATCGAACAGAAAATGATATAGGATTTATCTGGTGCTATAAAAACATCAGCTTCATAGGCATTTGTATTTATGGCGCCACTAAGTCTTGTGGATTTCTGGAATATTCCGTTTTTTTCTTCAGACGAATAAATGTCATAATCACCTTGATTCCCTTCTTTAGCATTTTTGTTTGAAGAATAATACATGGTGCCATCAGAAGCAAAAGAAATGTAATATTCGTTTTTGGATGAGTTGATCATGTTTCCTGCGTTTATTGGTTCAGACCAGCCATCTGTACTTCTTTGAGAGTACCATATATCGTAATCGCCTGTCTTTTCCCCATTCTTAGGTCTATCAGAAATGTAGTACAGCCTCTTTTCATCTGGAGAAAGCATAGGGTCATTATAACCATACGTTGCATCCCCTATAATGGTTTTGGGTGTGGTCCAAGAACCATTATCCAATTTTGAGTATCGTATTTCAGCCTTTCCATTTACTTCTACCGCAAAGAAAAACTCCGAGCCATTCGCAGAAAAAATAGAACCAAACTCGGATCTGTTCTCTTGGGAAACTACTCCTGGAGCAAATATTCTTGGTGTATTGGTTGGCAACTCTCCGCCAAGATGGTAAAGATGCGTTTGCGCGCTCAAAGCGCTGCTACAAAAGTAAAAGAAGGATACTATCTGTGTGATTCTTTTCATTTTATGGGTTTTTAGATTGACATTCAATGACTACTTAATATTAAGTAGTCATAAAATTGCGAAATGTTACGTTTGCTTTACATTTTTCTTATAAAAACCCTGCAAAAAGTAAGTCTGGCACTAATGCATATCCTACAAATTTTCAAGTTACAGCGATTCTAGAATATCATTTTGATCAGGTTATTGGAGATTAAATTTCCAGAAATCGGTTTGTTTCCTATCTTAATAATGATGATTTCATATGGCTGAAGTATACTGTTTCGCTTCACCTTTAAAAACATACCGCTTCACCATGTTTTAATAAAGGTTTAGCCATTCATGGTTCAATTTGTTTGTTGCTTTGACGAAAAAATATACCAGTTATGGAACATTTAACTTTTAAAACAAAACAAATGAAATCATCAAAATACGTCCTTTTGATAATAGTTATGATTCTTAACCTGGGTTGCGATAAAGACGATGACCCTTCAGAACCTATGCATCCAAATGCGATAGAATTCCAAAGTATTTTGGACGAATTCACATCCAATGGAATTCCTGGACTTTCTGCTGTAGTAGTAACTCCGGATGGTGTATGGAAAGGCGCCTCTGGTTATTCCAGATTAGAAGATCATACTCCAATGTCAATTGACAATGAAGTTTATTCGGCCAGTATAGGAAAAACATATTGTGCCGTTGCAACTCTTTTACTTGTTCAAGATGGTTTGATAGCCTTGGAAGACCCTATTTCAAATCATATTTCAGGCACTACACTTCTTGGATTTGAAAATACCAATTCGATAACCGTAAGACAATTATTAAATCATACCGGAGGGCTAACAAATTTTGATTGGAATGAAGCATTTGTAAACGATGTCTTAACCGATCCTTTAAGTATAAAAGCGTCGGATCTACTCGATTATGAAAGAGGAAATGCTTTTTACGCTCTTCCTGGGACCGAGTTTAACTATTCCTCTACAGGATATGAATTATTAGCCGCTTTGGTAGAGGAAGTAACAGGTAATCACTCAAGATTTTATAGCGAAAGAATTTTTAAACCACTAAACCTTCAACATACTTATTATAAAAACGAATCTGAATATCCTTTGACCAACAATTTGGTTCACTCTTATTTTGATCAATTGGATACTGGGCAAGTCGAAAATGTCTCTGAAACCCAAAACCATCTTACCAATATTTTTACGGGATCTGATGGAATAATTGCTACACCTATGGATTATTATCAATTTTTAAAGGGAATAATGACGGGTTCTTTGTTATCTGACGAGATGAAAGCCGAAATGTTGGATTTTATATCCCTAGGGGGTGATGACTACATCGGTTATGGCCTAGGCATATGGCAAAGAGACGTTGGATATGGTATTGCAATTGGACACGATGGAGATGCCATAGGGGCCGGCGCGGATATGTGGTATTTTCCAGACCATGACATTTACATTGTCACCGCTACCAATATGGGAACTGTTTTACAGGATACTGAACTAGGCAGGATGTACAACGAGTCCTTTTTATCAGCAATGGTTACCGCGGTTTTTGAATAAAGAACAGCGTTAGATCAAATAACAACAAGAAAACAACTTGGATATGTAATAATTGGATATTTGATTCAATGGTCTTTAGTAACCCTTGCAGGAATTTAAATTCATAAAAGAGACATACGAAATCGGCTATAATCCAGTTTATTAGGTTAGACCATATGAATAAATTGGATTTATTCTTTAGAGATCAGCCAATTTCGGTATGAAAAAAAATATCGTATTACTCATTCTAGTATGTTTCAGCAATCTTTCTGCACAACAAAGTAATGTGACCACTGCAAGAGACGGTTTTCTCAGTATTGCGAAAGACGCTCGTGCCACCGGGCAAGGTGATATTGGGGTTGCCACTTCTTCAGATACTTTTTCGCAATTTTGGAACCCATCCAAATATGTTTTTTCAGATAAAAAATTTGAAATGGGGATTACTCAAATTCTTGCGAATAGAGCAGAATTGAATGAGTTCTCCCAACTTAGTGTCACTTTTTACAATAAACCAAATGAACGTAGTGCTTATGCATTAAGTGTTCGCAATTATGCCTATACAATCAGTCAATTTGTGGAATTTGGTGTCCTTCAAGCCACTCTTGAGCTATCAATAGATGGTTCTTATACCCTAAGATTAAGCAACGAATTTGCTATGTCTGTCAGTGGCCGCTTTATTTCATTAAAAGGTAAAGAACCTCTTTTAAATGGTTTTAGTGGTGAGTCCGCCACAAGTTTGTATGGCATAGATGTTTCGGGTTTCTATAACGGAAATGAAATAGCTTATAAGAAGTTTAATGGCAGATGGAGGGCAGGCTTTAATTTTTCTAATTTAAGAGGGAAGTCTTTAAGTGATAATACTGATATTGAAATCTATGCACCTTCTACCTTAAATATGGGCATGGGCTTTGACTTTATTTTTGATCAAGATAATATGTTGGGGATTACTACTGAATATAAAACATTACTAGCTTCATACATTGAGGATGCAGAAGGAGAAAAACTGGATTTTGGATTGGAAGGTTCTGTTGCGGCCTTGGGATTAGAGTTTACCTACAGGGAAAAACTAATAGCAAGAACTGGATATTCACATGGTGTAAACAGATTGACAGATTCCTTTGCTTCAATAGGTGCTGGTTTTAAAGGGAAGTATGTTAATATGGATATCGCTTTTTTATTGGGTCTGTCCGAAGAAGAAAACTTGATACGCGAAAAAGTACGCATATCTCTAAGTCTTAACCTAGGTGAAGTTTTGTAAGTTCTAAAGGTCATATGCTCAGACTATCGAAACACTCAGGCCCAAACAATTTTAAAAATCTACTTTCCAAAATGGTTTTACAATCATTATTTTAAAATTTCTTTGTCCTTTCCAAAAATGTATGTATTTCATCTAAATCAGCAACAGCTTTATACGATATAATATTGTGATACGTTTGATAGTTCCTTCACCTTTCAAATAGCTATATGATTCCCAAATCTTATAATTATCGTAAAATAGATAATCGTTGCAACTGGTTCCTGTTAATTATCATTATAGTGTTTTTTTACGCTTGTAGCAAAGACAATACTTCAACAATAGAAGGAGCACAAGAGTCTATTGAAGAAGAAGGTACGGAGAACCCAAATATTGACGAAAAATTCAATGCAGACATCAACCAAGATGGAACCCTGAATATTTTACTGTTGGGTCCCAGTGAATCTATTAATTCTAGTGTAGCAGCTTTTTCTCTAGAGCCCGTTGCAGAACAATTAACTTCTATATTAACTGAAGATACGAAAGTAACCACAGCAGTAAATGTGGAATATGAAGATACATATAGGGCTAAATCACTAACCGTAGGTTTAGGCAGCGATACTAACAACCTATTCGATTATACCCATTACGCACATTCCCTTCTTCAATATTATTATTGGCCAGAAGGACAGGCAAAACGTATGTCTAATTTAAAAGGTGATAATGAAAAAGACTGGGACTATGTAGTGATTGCAGCCGATCCATACATCATTTCTAAAACACCAGGGTTTTATTCACTGGGTGTAAACAAAATTGCCACGAAGGTATCTGAGGGAGGGGCTCAACCGCTTTTGTTAGTGCTGTGGCCAAAAGACGAACAAAATACAGCATCAATCTCCGATTTTGAAGAATTCAGTTATCGTTCCGCAGAAGGCTCCCAAGTAGAAATTGAAGTAGCGCCAGCGGGGTTAGCTTGGCAAGATCTTTCATCGGAACTGAAAGACGAGCAGACCACGCATCCCTCACCAAATGGGGCGTATCTGACAGCAGCTTCTATATATTCTCAATTATATGATCAAAATCCATCAACTTCGGATTACACATATAATGATATTTTGGCGGATGCTGTATTTCAAAGTGTTAAGCAGGCAAAAACTGAGACACATTTTTCAGGTGAGTTCAATTATAATTCCCCTTTTCAAGGTGGTAATGTCAATAACCCAATAATGCGATACAATCATACGGGCACTAGCTCCGAAAATGGTATCATTGGTGGTTTGAACTGGGTCATTGCAAAGGACGATGGAACAGAATTACAGAGAGACGGTGCTCCAACCGTTCATTTTAACCTAGGAAGGGCAAATACTAATTTTGAAGCTAACAAACGGTATAAAATAGATGCTAGTAAGTTTGAATACTCAATAGGTTTTCCTATGCAAGATGGTTCCAGCACGGGAGATACTTCTATGTTGTATGGAATAGACAAAAGAGGTTCTCAGTCAGAAAACGGAACGGATTTAGGTGTGGCACTTTATATGATTCGTGAAAACGAATTACCAACCGCCAGAGCAGTACCCATAAGAACATTATACGCTCAAATGCTAGAGTTGAATATAGCAGACTCCGCTTATCGCGATAACTGGCATATGAGTCGTGATTTAGATAGAGCTTCGGGCTCATATATCTATACCTTTTTAACAGGGAAATGTAATCTAGGTGTGGAGCCAACGGACATATCTTCTACAGCTTGGCGTTCATGGCGAGCTCATAAACTTGGCTACGAAACTGCTTGGAACCTCATGTTTCTTGAAGGAAAAGTGCCCGAATGCAATTAGGAATGTTCTTCTAATTAGGTGTTCCGTAACCAATCTTAATTGAAAATTTTATTATTTAAAATTAAACCAATAGTATTTAAAGCCACTTCGCCTTTATGTCTTTGTACTTTGTTCTTCCTATTGGGATGCTTTCACCGTTCTTCAACTCGGCCATATACTTACTTCCAGATGAAACATTAATCTCTCTTATCTCCGACATCTTCACTAAATATGATTTATGCATACGCTCAAAAGAATAGGATAGGAGTTGTTCCAGTTTTTCTAAGGATTTATCATGCAATTCTTTTCTTCCATCAGTTAAGAAGAGTTCGGTGTAGACGCCAGCACCTTTTATATAAATAATATCTTCAATAGGCACTAATTGCATCCTGCCCTTTTTTTTTATACCCAAAAATCTGATTTTACTGTTTTCTACCTTTTCTTTCGCAGTTGCCCTCTTAAAAGCTTGTGCCAACCTATTTTGGTTAAAAGGTTTCGGAACAAAATCTAAAACTCCATGTTCAAAGGCGGTAATTGCTTGATTCTTATAAGCCGAAATGACAATAGTATGAAAAGACCCAGAAACTGCCTTTGTAAGAAGTTCAAAGCCATTGTCACCATTAAGGTTTAGGTCCAAAAGCACCAAGTCCAATTCGCTATTTTCAATATGATGTAATGCCTCGTGTAGCGTATTTATATGTTTTAGGGATTGTAGTGTACTTCCAAAAATGTCACGAGTCATTCGTTCAATCCTTTTGGCGATTCTTAATTCATCTTCAACAATTAAAATGTTCATCTTCTTACCTATAAATTTTTATGACATTTTTCCAACCATGATGCGCGGGTTCTGAGGTAAGTTCCCATTGGTCATGATAACTTTCTGTAAGTCGTGCTTTGATGTATTTCAGTCCCGTACCTTCTTGTCTTTGCCCTGAAGCTTGTTTTACAATCTCAGCGTAGGTTAAAAATGTGTAGCAATCATAATCGCCATTTGACTCAAAAAGCAGTTTGAATTTAACACAGTTATCTTTCAGAGGTAGACTATGTGTAATTCCATTTTCCAATAAGGTATGCAGAATTCCAGGAGGTATTTTTCGCTCAGAATCGATGCCATCCTCTTCCCAAGTATAGTTCAATTCTTTTCGGTATTCCATAATCTCTAAATGCACACGGCAAAGGGCTATTTCTTGACTAATCGGTATTAAGGTTTGATTTTCTATCTGATTCAGCAGGTCAAACTCCTTGGCCAGAGCTTCTATAAACAAGACCCCCTTTTTTGGGGTTTCTTCTATCCAATCTATCAATGAAGTGAGCGTGTTCATCAGAAAGTGGGGTTGGATATTCTTTTTAAGTAATTCTAAACGTAGTCGCGTGGATTGGACCAATGAATTTTCATATGCCAATCGTTGTTCTTTGATTCGAAGGGAAAGCAAATACAACATGTTAAGCAGAATTAGACTAAAACCTGTAAAAAGACTAATGTTTAATGAAACATAATGGCGAATGAATATACAAAGGAGTAAGGTAAGCAACACCAAGAGAGCACCTTTTGCTTTCTTGTAAACTCCAAAAGCTGCTATGCATAGGGAAAACAGCAACAAGCTTAGCGTCATATTTAATATGGTGAGATCAAATAAGTGGTGTTCAATGGAGAATATAAACATAAGAACAGCGGTGTAAATACCTAAGAAGAGTTTCCATTTGGGGTAGGGGAACTGCATAGAAAAATAGAGTGGAATTAAAAACGAAATACCGAACATTAGACTCGTAATAACTTCTAAGCGTATAACGTGTAAGCTGTAATGAATAGGTATTGTGGTCCTAACAAAGTGGGTCATTGTCAAGCCAAAAAAGAGCAAACAACTGATGCTAAAAATAAGCGTGAGGTATTCTTTTTTATTTCCTAAGAATAGAAAAAGAAAATAGATGGATGCGATAAGAAAAGCTCCCGCAAAAACATGCATGTAGGAGTTTTGGATAAGTCGGTCGGTTAACAGATCATGGTAATCATCTATCCTCAACCCATAATTGCCTACATGATCTGGATAATAGTAATTACTCAACCGCAAGGCCATAACATGTTCACCTTCATTAGTCAAATGGGTAGGAATGCTAAAAGTAATCCACAACTCTCCTTCAGGAGGTGAATCTGCTTCCTGCCCCGGGTTTCCGTTTTTACCGATCAAAACCCCGTCCCAAAATACTTCATACTCACCATAGGCTTCCAATCGAAGGCCATAGGGCTTTAATGCTTCAGGGGCTTTTAAAATATCTATCGGCGTCCTTGACCAGAAAACCTGACCATCGGGTATGAGGGCTAGCTCATTTTTCCAATGCTGATCACTTAAATCTTTTGCAGCCCATTCTTGTTGATCTCCAATTTTAAATATGGTCCGATATCTTTTGAAAACAGGTGTTGAACTTTGGGAGCAAGAACTCGCAAATAGCATAAAGCACACTAAAAGAAAATAAGACGAAGACCTCAACTTCATTTTAATCTGGTTTTACTCATGCAAACTAACCATTATAAATTGGCTTTTTAGAGCAGTTCATTAGAGTATAGAGCAGTTGACAAAATTTAGATTGAAAACATGACAGAAAAATACATCTTTTGTAGGATACAAGGACTTGAAAAACATCTTTATACAATGAGTTTATATAGAAATAACAATAACTGTGTTGATAGCGAACACTTACGATTGATAAAAACTGGATTACTGTCTTTAATACTTTTTTTAGTTTCAAATGGTGCCTTTGCCCAGCAAAGTGAAGATAAATTACCAGAGGCTACAGCCGCAGAAGCCGAACTCTCTTTCTGGGATATTCCGAATCTCGAAGAACCCTATATAAATGCGGCTCCCATAGAAAGAAATGATGGAATAAGAGTTGGCAAATTAAAGCTTTCCGACCATGATAAAAATTCAATTTTAAAGGTTTCTCAAGAGATTTTTGATGGCAAATACGGTAATTACGATGCGTTGCTCATTTCACATAAAAACAAATTGGTATATGAATCTTATTACAAAAAAAGTCGTATCAATTTGCCACACGGACAAGCGTCAGCAGTAAAAGGCTATACCAGTTTGATCTTAGGAAGGGCAATTCAGCTGGGGTATCTAACTATGGAAGATCTAAACAAACCCTTGATTCATTTTCTAAAAGACACGAACCCAGAGAAATTTATAAAGGGAGCAGAAAAACTCACACTTCATAAAGCGTTGACAATGCATGGAGGACTAACCATTGATAGAGAAAAATGGAAGGAAATTGAGAATGATTCGGTGAAATTGAAAGGGCAGGGGCTAGTTCAAACGCTACTTGAATACAGCAAACCCATTACTGATGAGACTCAGGTCTTTTTGTATGGTAATTTCAATCCCATGCTTGTGATGACGGTTATAGACGCTGTTGTACCGGGAACAGTTGAGGACTTTATTAAAAATGAGTTACTTGATAAGCTCGGTATTACCGAATATAAATGGTCAAAACACACAAGTGGCCTACCACAAGCAGGATGGCGTGCCAGTATTATGTCTCGTGACATGATCAAATTGGGGCATTTGGTGCAAAACAAAGGTAAATTGAATGGGAAACAGTTTATTTCTGCCGCATATCTAGAAAAAGCCACAAGTGGTATAGTACGACCTGCCATAGATTGGATGCCTAAAAATTATATGTATGGGTATTTCTGGTACTATACACCTATAAAGGTGGGGAATAGAAGCTATGATGCGACTCTTGCCTGGGGAGGTGGAGGACAACGTGTTATGGTAGTAGAAGAGCTTGATTTAACCATTGTCATCAATGGTCATGACCAAGACGATGATAAAATCATGACTCCAATTTTTGAAACGGTCATACCAGCGTTTATCAAGAAATAACAATCCAAATAATGAGAAAAAGGTATGTTGTTTTGATATTTATAGGGGCACTATTTTTAGATGCCTGCGGTTCTGAAAATCCGAAAGCAAACGACAATGCTCCATCATCTATGGAAGAACCCTATTTTGACCTAATTGCTCCAGGCATGGAAGCAGAACCTTTGGAACTGGACAGTATTTCTCTAAAAGGCTGGGAGCTAGGGGGTATACATGCTCCAAATATGGAAGAGTTTTACCTGACCTCCACTGTAGAATCGCCAATTCGCCCACTTGTTATTAGCTTCCGCAAGGAAAACAGGGTTTGGAGGAAATATGAGTTTCATGCCACTGGTGGAAATACGTTGTACTCAAGAGATAAATATATAGAGCGAACAGATACTGGTTGGTCGGCACTAAAAAGTTTGGGTGAAGCATTTGATACGATTCCCATTATGCGTTTGACAGCTTCTTCCAAAGGTACCTTGGTTTTTGATGAGCGGGATAGTATTGGCACCATTCGATATTCAAGATTAATTGATGGCAAGCGCGAAGCGCCGAAACCTTTTGGTGAGGAAATAAACACAGGTAAATGGACGGCTCACCCTTTTATTGCTCAAGATGAGACATACATTATTTGGGATAGTGAGCGTGAAGGTGGATATGGCGATAGTGATATGTATATCAGTTTTAAACAGTCAGACGGTTCGTGGGGAGCCGCTATTAACTTCGGAGATAAGATAAACACTGATGGCGAGGATGGTGGAGGTTACGTTACACCAGACGGAAAATATCTTTCCTATTGCCCTCGTTGCAGCCCACCTTATGACAGAATGTGGGTGGATGCAGAGATTATTGAAACACTAAGACCAAAAACAGAAAAATGAGAAAACTGAAGTTATTTCTAGTGCTAGCCATAGCGGCGTTCCATGCGCTCCCTGCTCAGGAGAATCATATTAAAGAAGATGGGGAGGTAGCGAGAACCTCTAATTTTGAATTGCCAAAGATTCAGGTTGTCCCAATAACGGATACTAATGCCAATAGACAATACGAACTTTATATTAAGCTACCAGAGGCGTATTCAGAAAGCACTGATAAATCATATCCGGTAATTTATACAACCGATGCCATGTGGCACATGGAGATGTTATCCGGTTCCACAGAATACATAATGGAAGAGGTTATTCTAGTTGGAATTTCCTGGCAGAAAGACATAAACGAAGACCTGAAAAAAGAGCTTGGGGACCATGTAAGTCGATACAGGGATTATAGTTTTAGGAAACATGATAATCCTGAAATTCAAAAAAAAATACAGTTCGGGCAAGCAAATAAACATTTGGCCTTTATTCGTAATGATGTCATTACCTATATTGACAATACGTATCGCACTGACCCAAATAGTCGTACCTATTTCGGTTATTCAATGGGTGGTGAATTTGGTGCTTATGTGCTATTGTCTCAACCGAATACCTTTAATAATTACATTATTGGTAGTCCATCGATTAAAAATGAAGTTGAACATCTATCTGAACTTAATACGAAATTCGGACCTTATGAAACCTCAAATAGAAGCTCGAGTCTTAATGCCAATGTTTTCATTTCATATGGTTCATTAGAAGAAACTATGATGGAGCCTATTGAGGCTTTTATTAAATTATTAAATGATAGAAGAGATGACGGTTTAACTGTACTAAAAGAAGTGATTGATGGAAATCATGGAACTGCATTCCCTATGACCGTAGTGCGCAGCATTAGCTGGTTGTCCCAGTTAAATAAAACCAAAGTAGAAAGTCTCTATTTAGGGCAAAAACCATCCGGTGTTACCGCTATACCTTTCGCACCCGGAATTGTTAATACAGAGCATCGTGAACTGAGTGGATTTTTTTCACCAGATTTAAAAGAGTTTTACTTTAATAGGAATGGCGGCAGTTACGAAAAGCACGCATTGGTTGTTTTTAAAAATATAGACAATCAATGGACCGAGTCGTATGTAATGCCCAGAATAGGCAGACCAGTGTTTTCACCAGATGGTAAGACCATGCATTTGGGGGAGAAATATATGGTGCGTACCGAAACAGGTTGGTCCGAGGTGAAAAGTCTTGGTTCTTATTTCGAGGACATTCGCATTATGCGTCTTACATCTTCCTCCAAGGGTACTTTTGTTTTTGACGAAGTAGGTTCTGAAGATGGAGATGGTGTTATTCGTTATTCTCGCTTAATTAACGGCAAGCGCGAAGCTCCAAAACCATTAAGCAAAGAAATTAATACTGGTAAATTCAATGCCCATCCATTCATTGCGCCTGACGAGTCCTATATTATATGGGATGGTGAAAGAGAGAGCGGTTATGGTGATTCTGACCTTTATATCAGCTTTAGACAGAAAGACGGTTCATGGGGTGAAGCTATTAACCTGGGAAGTGGTATCAATACGGAAGCCTGGGAGTCGACTGCTTTTGTAACCCCGATGGAAAATATCTTTTCTTCAATAGAAATGTAGGGTCATCCGATTACGAAAATGTAGATATCTATTGGATAGATGCTCAGATAATTGAGGATCTTAGACCCAAACCATAAAACTTGGACGAAGTTTCCAGATGCTGATGGAAACAATTTGTATCTAAATCTGGAAAGAATTTAAACTAGAAAACGACTTCCAAAGCAATTTTATATAATGTTGAACTATGAAATGGTTAATCTGGTCTATAACGTTCCGTGTTATGGTTCTTTGCTATGGAGGAGCAAAGCTTACCTCCTTAAAGGTTGATCTTGAATTTCCTTTGAAAATAAAATACTCATTATTCGACCCAATGATAGGAGGGAGTGGCTGTGTGGGATAAAGGCGAAGTTTTTTTTGAATTATTGAAAAGGAAAATCTTCAATGGGACCCTCGTGAAACGGAGTAGTGCTTTTATAAATAAGCTCTTGACCGCCTGAAACCTGAATAGGATCATAATGATTTTTGATTACCTTTTGTATATACTCACCATAACTAGCAATACCTTGATATGACACTAGTTCTGTAGAGAGAACTTTTAGCAAGTTATTCTCGTACCTAAGTAATAGGTTGGATTCGTTCATTTCAGGAGGTAATTGGGGCAATGGAAAACTTGAAATCGTTTTGCTGTCAAAGGTGATGTCCCATACATATATCGGATATGTTCCTCCATCGTGCAATCGTATCCTACCTATAATATGGTCGGTTCCTGTAACTTCAAAATTCACCAAGTTATCGGCATATGTAAAATCCAATGTATTCTCTGGAATTGTAAAGCTATCTTTCGGCGCACCGGAACCTGCAGCATAGTAATTGGAGAAAGTCATCCAATATCTATAATCATAAAAGTTGGTGTTCAAGGTGTAGTTGACTTGATCACCAAGATTAACAGATTGACTTCTTGAATCAATTAAATGAAAATTGTTGTTTTCAAAATCCTTTTCTTTCCAGTAACCATAAACATTCATAAAAAAAGAATTGTTCTTAAAACCATTGGAAGAATTTAGACTTATGCTGTGCTGTTCAAGACCATCGGTAACAAAATCTGCTTTGTCCAAAACAAAGTCGCTGGACAGGGGATGAAAAAGGGTCAAATGCTGGTAGTTGCCAGCATCACCCGATCCATACATATAAAAAATCTCTGGGGCATCAACGTCAAAGTTGGGATCTTCGATAAGATGGACAGTAAAAGTACCCTCATTGGCATCCAAATCAAGTCTGTAAGCCGATTTGGATGGCCTGTGTACATTACTTGAAGATATTCTATCATTACTTTCAAAACCGATTATCGGGTATGTTTTTGTGTCTACATCCTCTCCTCGGTGTGGTTGGGACAAATTGATGGTACCAGGATTCGTGCGGGTAAGGTTCGCATGGGTGGACATACTGGTCGCCGATCCATTATCGGTTAAGGCAAATGACAACATAAATTCTTCGTCTATATCAAACTCTTGTGGCGAAGTTACCACAAGTACGCGGTCATCATTTGTAAACCGTTGTGCAGATAGCAAGCTACCGTTCATTTTGGAGGCAAAAACAACAGCGTTAACGATGTATTGGTTTACCATGTTCTCTGGTAGGTTTATGGTGACCAATTTTCGGTGTACTTCAAAGTTAAGTTCGGAGGTTTCTGTTTTGCCATTTTTCCCTGTTAAGGTTATTTTTAGCACATGTGAGCCAGTGTCATAGGCCTCGGGGTCAAAATCCAACGAAATGGAACCCTTGTTTTCTACAGTATGAATGATACTTTCATTCAGAAAAACTTCAATGGTACTCCCTTGAATACTCCCACCTTCAATGTTTGCAGTAAATTTAGTTGGTTCGGCTATAATGTCACCATTGGAAATAGATGTAATCCTGACTGTACCAGGAGCACCACCATCGGAACTGTCCTTGGAACAGGAAACAAAAATAAAAAGAATAATGAGTATGTAAGTAATTTGGGAATTGTTGGAAACCATGAGGATATTTTGCTGTTAAAATCAACTAAATTAGCGATTTTGGTGATAAAATTTGAGAGAATTCTTTGACTTTCTGATTTTATCGATAAAAGTTCAAATAAAAATGAAGTTTTTATTAAAAATTCATACACTATTTATGACTTGATTAGTTTCATTGAATAATCATATCAATACTTTAGTAGAGCTTATTGAATTATGATCCTGCATTGAAATCTTTTATTTTTGCACTTTGAGTTTTGCCCCAAGGAAAGCAAAGTTTACTTCTCTAATTTCCTGAAAAATTTCTTTTAAAGATTTCTTCAAAAAGATAATAGATACTGTTTTACCAAAGTCACAGAGTGGGGGAGGTGAAAGTTTATGGAATGGAAAGGGTATTTCACTATTTATTTTGATTTATAAATTGAATCACTTCCTCGGCAAACAGATTTGGTTCCGTGAACATAGGCGAGTGTCCAGATCGTTCAAAAAACACAATCCTTTTTTCACTGGATCCCAAATTATCAAAGGCTTCTTGGGCGTAGAATTCCGGAACGACCATATCATACCTTCCCCAAAGGACCAATGAAGGAATGGTAATCTCCGAAAGCCTTTCCGTAAAAGTCAATTGACCTATAATATCATCATCCAAAATGGATTGAATTTTTAATATGTTCCATAAAAAAGTTAGCAAATTATAATCTGAAACGTTAGCGTTTCCATTTTCTTCCTTGTTAATTAGGCCATCATCATTTAGATAGGCTTCAGCATCAAAAGCAAGTCTGTTTAAACGGTTAAAATCGTCAAGAGTCACAACGTTTTGATCTACCTTATCTAATTCATCATAAACCGACTCCCAAAAGGGAACGCTATTTCCAAGTTCAATTTGAGCGGCCGCGACGCGCTCAAAGTTTCTGATGTACTCAAAATAAAGGTCTTTGGGGCTGTGACTGCCATCCACATTGATCCAACCCAAAAATTCACTTTGATCTTTCAATAAAGTAGCTGGCCCCAATGCGCCTCCCCAGCTATGTCCCAATAAAAAAAACTGGGAATCATTGCCATAAATACGCTTTATAACTTTGATCAAAGCCAGTACATCCTCTGCCATTAAATCAATCGTAACATCATCTTCTGAATAATTTCCCTGTGACATTCCAGAACCACGTTGGTCAAAATACACCACGCCATAGTTATCCTCTATCTGATCAAATGCATTTCCTCTAAAACCTAACCCTAGACCGCCCGGGCCACCATGTAAGGTGATAAGGAATATCTTTTCACTAGCATCTCCTTTGATATAGGCTGGCATATCAGCACCTTTATGACGTACAAAAACCGTAGCATCAATATCATCCAAGGTATGGTCGTTAGTGCAGGCATTGAAAAACAGCGTAAGTACTGCCAGAAATCCTATTTTGGTATTATTGAGAAGCGGCTGTTTCATTGTTTTCTGTTTTTAAAATTGAACCGGAAACCATATTGTAACGAAAAGGTTGGGAGTGTTTCCGCATTGTAGTTAAATCGTGGACTATAATTAATATTGAAATAACTGCCCGAGCGAACTTTGCCTTTACGTTGTTTGCCTATTCCAACAGATAATGACGGAGCATAATATCCGCGGCCTGGCAAGAAAACCTTATCAACGGAATCACCATTGACTTCGTAGGTCTCCGGCAAAAAAGAACGATAATATCCCAAAGGATTAAGCTCTATGCTAAACTGCTTTCCCTTTTTATTGGTGCGGCGCCAAGTAAGTCCGTAATTAGTGTATGCTCCGGTATCGGTTTTTGATGAAAAGTTAGTTGCAAACCCTAAATTTCCATTAAATAGGAACTGATGGGTATTGGTTCGTTCTGTACCCTTACGCGTTTTCGTTTTTTCGTTTTCTATCCAGAGATATTCTGCTCCAAAGGAGAGACCATTGCTCCAAAAAACTGTACCCACAAAGCCTACTTTAAATTCAGTTCTGTGCCAAAAATCGTCGGAGAGCTGGGTCTTTGTTTGTCGGCTGTTTAAGGTTTCTTGTCCGTAACTAAAGACTGTGAATTGAAATAGAAAAAACAGGAGGAACAGTAATTTATGATTCATATGATTGATTGGTTGAAGACAAAACTATCTTTATGAAAACCAATTACCGTTAAAGATTGTGTAATTAAAACTTAAGGAATAGATAAAAAATAGCTGAACTAATGGCTCTTCCCATTGTTTGAGTATGCTTTTCTCTGGAGAGCCTATTTTATAATTCGACTTCGCTCAGCGCGAACCGTGCGACACCCCAAATGGTTAATTTCTAAGGAAATCCAAGTAAAAAACGTCCACCAAAGCAATTTTGCACAATGTCGTGTTATGGAAGTGTTCTTCCGTTCCATAATGTTCTTGCATGGTATTATCCTGAGTGAAGTCAAAGAGTAACTTGGGCTTTGGTTACGGTATAAAATTAAAGATTGAAAACCTTTCTTTTTTGAGCGAGATGGCGCTGGGCAAAGCTGTCATCATCTTTATAGATTTTTAGTGCTTGTTCCCAAAAAGAAGAAAATCTTGTGAACCGCGATTACTCAAGAATAAGTCTTTAATACCATCCCCATTGAAATCGCTAAAGTCAATATCGAACCCTCTACCTTTAATATTTTCTGGCATAAAAGTGCCAGCAGCCTCAGAAAATATTCCCTTGCCGTTGTTTATGTAAACACTGAAAGGGGTATTCCCATCAAATCGGGGGCCGTTGGTATTTCCAGTCATAATATCGGCATCCCCATCATGATCAATATCTAAAAAAGCCACTCCAAAACAGCGGTTCTCGTCTTTGGGCAGATGAGTGTGGGTACTATCAGAGAAAAATCCTTTGCCATCATTCAATAGCAATCGATTCTGGCGAAGGGCATTAGGTACAAAGGCTTGCACATTTCCATAGAAAATATCAAAGTCACCATCACCATCAATATCAGCTGTAACTACTTCTCTAGTTTCTTCGGGTTCATTTCTATAGGGGAGTCTATCAGAAGATTGGTCTTCAAAAAATCCTTTTCCGTCATTGACCAATAACCGATTGGCATCTTCGTTACCCACTAATAGATCCTGATCTCCATCATTATCGATATCACATAACGTAAGATCTTGTGTAACGTCTATAAACGCACCAAATCGCTTAATGGTTTCATCTATAAAGTATCCCTTCCCGTCATTGATCAATACGTTATTCTGGCCATTGTTCCCAATCAGTATATCCGGAGCACCATCGCTGTTAACATCATAGACCACAACAGAATTGGAGGTGCCTGTAACTGGAATCCGGTTTCCACCATCTCTAAACGCACCATCCCCATTATTTAAATATAGTTCATTGGTTTTATTATCTTCACTAACCACGATGATATCTGGATCTCCATCCAGATCAAAATCCGCAATACCAATATCTTCACTATCATGGGCTATCTGAGGTATCCGTGTACTACTCTCATTAGTAAACATTCCTTTACCATTATTGATGAGTAAGATATTAGGGAGGTGCTCATTGGCAATTAAAATATCAGGATCTCCATCTAAATCCAAATCGGCGATTCCAGCATCCATGGAAAGCAATTGTAGATCCTTATATGGCAAGTGGGTTAGGGTTACATCATTATAAAAAGAAGCAGAAGCTTCATTGTTAGGATTCTTTTCTTGACTATACCCAACAAGCATGGTCCCAAAAATTAGAAGCAACACATAATTCTTTTTCATTGATTTACATTGGTTTTTGCTAATTTAAGATATTTTGGAACTAATCTAAAAGAGGGTAATCACTATATTTATGGTGTTAAAAAAATTACATCAATATGAAAATTTTCACGCATATTTTATTAATTGCTCTTGTACTTACCACATCATGTAAACAAAAAGCAGAATCCAAACCTGAAGCAGATGCTACACCGGAAGCATACGTTGCAAAAGTTAAGGGAACCGAAGTGACTTATGCCTCGGACTCTACCAACTTAAAAGGTTACATTGCCTATGATGAGAATAAAAAAGGTAAACGCCCAGGAATACTCATTGTACACGAATGGTGGGGACACAATGATTATGTTCGGGAGCGGGCCGATATGCTTGCGGAACTTGGTTATACTGCTATTGCCGTAGATATGTATGGTGATGGAAAACAAGCTGATCACCCAGACGATGCAGGTAAGTTTGCCATGAGTGTGATGAGCAACTTGCCCGAAGCTACAGCACGTTTTAATGCAGCGATCAATTTATTGCAACAACATGAATCCGTAGATAAGGAAAAGCTGGCTGCCATTGGGTATTGTTTTGGAGGAAGTGTGGTGTTGACCATGGCCAACAAGGGTGCTGATCTGGATGCTGTTGCGGCCTTCCATAGTGGGGTTGCCTTGCCCGTAATGCCAAACAAAGACCTAAAAGCACGTGTATTGGTATGCAACGGTGCTGATGACCCTTTTGTAAGTGCGGAATCTATTACCGATTTTAAAACAGCCATGGATTCCATAGGGGCTAAATATGAATACATAGCTTACCCAGGTGTAAAGCATAGTTATACTTCCAAAGAAGCAGATGCCAATGGAGAAAAATTTAAATTGCCATTAGCTTATAATGCTGATGCCGACCAAAAATCATGGGAAAGCTTGCAACAATTGTTCAAAGACGTTTTTTAGTGACAAACGTTCATCCGTTTACGACCATATCATTACATAAATGACTAGAAATTCCCTTTTTATACTTCTGATGTTACTGCTCATCGGCAGCTCCTGTAGTACTGACAAGAAAAAGAAATTTGAGGTTTTACGTTCCAAGGAGCTGGCCATTAAAAACATGGTTCACAATCAATTGCTCGATATAGAAAAAGAGCAGGGTTGGAGGTTGCTTTTTGATGGTAAAACCCTTAATGGGTGGCATCTTTACAATAACTCGGACTCCACACAATTTTCCGCATGGGAAGTACAAAAAGGCACTCTCTTTTGTAATGCTACCGATGAAACCAAAGTTTTTGGGGATTTGGTGACCGATACAGCATTTGAAAACTATGAGCTGGTGTTTGATTGGCAGATGGCACTCAGAGGAAACGGAGGTGTTTTTATCAATGTACAGGAGTCCCCGGAATATACAGCTACCTATAAGACAGGACCTGAATACCAACTATTGGAGCCTGAACATATGGATAATAAAACCCCTTTAAAACGACCCGGTTGTCTGTGGGGGTTATCGCCTCAATTAAGCAAGGTTGAAGCTAAGCCTACTGGACAATGGAATACGACGCGAATCATTCAGCAGGAGGGAAAAATTCAATTCTACCTCAATGGAAAACTGACCGCGGAAGAAGATTTGACCTCAATAGATTGGAGAAATAAAATTACAAACTCGAGTTTTAAAGATGCCCCCGGTTTCGGTAAGGCTACCCATGGGAAAATCGCGCTGCAGAACTGGTACTTTGAGGCTTGGTTCCGCAATATGAAAATCCGTGAGCTATAGTAAAATGGTTACGGACAGTTTAGGTACAGATATAGGCAACTTTATAATCCATTTATTGATATGAATTTCCTTCCAAATCCAAAATTACTGTTTTTATCATTTTTTGTCTCAAGTATAACAGTCTTATCACAAGATTTTGATGCTTTGCAATACCGCACCGTAGGTCCAGTCCGTGGTGGTCGCGTTACAACAGTAACCGGAGTAGCGATGCAACCAAACACTTTTTATTTAGGCGCTTCTGGTGGGGGTGTTTGGAAATCTGAAGATTATGGAACGACATGGAACAATGTTTCTGATGGTTTTTTCGATACGCCTTCGATAGGGGCGATACAGGTTGCTGAAAACGACCCGAACATTGTATATGTCGGTACTGGTTCCGACGGATTACGAAGTAACGTCATTAGTGGAAAGGGCGTATACAAATCTATTGATGCAGGTAAAACATGGGAACATATAGGGCTTAAAAACGTAGGTCAGATCGGCGCAGTGGAAATTGACCCTATGAACAGTAATATTGTTTGGGTAGCGGCCATCGGAAATGCTTTCAAAAGCAATCCAGAACGAGGTGTATATAAAACAGCGGATGGAGGGAAAACCTGGGAAAAGGTACTGTTTGTTTCTGATAATGTGGGCTTTTCTGATATTGAATTACTACCAGGAAACCCCAATGTTATTTATGCAGCGGCATGGAAGGGTGAACGCAAACCTTGGACCATTATATCGGGAGGCCCGGCAGCAGAGGGAGGCATTTATAAATCCGTAAATGGTGGTAAAGATTGGATGAAACTTGAAAACGGACTGCCAAAGGATACCATTGGGAAGATAGACTTAGCTGTTTCTCACGCTAATTCGAGCATTCTTTATGCCGTTATCGAAGCGCCTCAAGGAGAACAAGGGCTTTATAAATCAGTTGATCAAGGTAAATCGTTTGAACATGTTTCGGATGACAAGCGTCTGGTAAATAGACCGTTTAAATGTACTCTAGTAGTACCGTAAAAGGTGAATTAACGGAACAATTAAAAAGGACGGGGAATGGAACTGGAACTGAATTTTAGAATTGCCAACTCCTGTTGTATCGAAAAACGGCCGTTTAAAGGAACTTATGTAGTCTTTCGATTTTAGACAATATGAAAATATCGTGTTACAAATATTTGTAACCGTATATTAACCGTTTACCACAACTTCTTCTCCCTAAGAATGGGATGTGAGATTATTTATAACTTACGGCTTAAATAGATTTAAGAGTGCCTAGGTACTCTTAGCCAATTGTTAGAGCACATTCAGCTGAAGCTGACTTTTTTTGCTCCGTGCTACGCACTCCCGCCCAAAAAGAAATGTGCTCTAACGACCTGCTAAACCAAATTGCTTAATCACTTTTACTACAAGCAGCTCTCAGCTGTCCGCTCAAGCGGCAAACGTGCAATAACATAAGCTAAAAGCAATTTGGCCCGGTAATTTATACTCCCAATAACACAAAATCCAACAAGAATACGTCCGACTTCGCGGACTCCTTGACAAACAATGCCATGTGAGAAAACGGAAGCCCGATTCACACAGCATTGTTGAAAGGTTTTTGCTATATTTCCGTAGAAATCACCGAACTGCGTTTAGCAGGTCGTTGGCATTAATTAGACAAAATGATAAGAAAACCAAGTTCCACATTACTACTTCTACTATTCCTTTCGTTTTCTGTGAGGGCGCAACTAATAGCAGAGGATGAAGAATTTATAGCGGAATACATAATTCAAAATAAAATACCTGGACTTAGTATTGCAATAGTCAAAAATTCGGAATTAGTCTATTCAAAAGGATTTGGTGTAAAAAATAGCTCAACTCAAGAAAAAGTAACCAATAAAACTATATTCCAAGCGGCCTCACTAAGCAAAAGCTTAACAGGCGCTCTAATTTTAAAAAATGTTGAAAAGCAAAGAATAGACTTAGATACACCTGTAAACACATATTTAAACAATTGGAAACTTGAATCCAAGAATAAGGGAAGTATTTACGAGCCAACTATATATCAATTATTAACCCATACAGGAGGAACCAACATTCACGGATTTCGAGGATACAAAAGCACAAAAACACCACCAGAATTGTTATCAATTCTAAACGGAGAAGTGTTTCTTGAACCCAAAATTGTTGTCAAGAAAAAACCAAATACCGAATTCGACTATTCTGGGGGAGGATATGTTGTGCTACAAAAGGCTCTGATTGACATTAACAATAAAGGTTTTAACGAACAAATGAATGAAGATATATTGCAACCTTGCGGTATGATTTCGAGTTTTTATTCGGTCAATCTAAATGAATCACAGCTGAGTCAGATTGCAATTGGTCATAAGAAGAATGGTGCTCCTTTGGAATCGGACTATTTCCAATATCCTCAATATGCAGCTGGAGGACTGTGGTCTACACCGTCTGAAATAGCAAAATTCTTAATCGCAATCCAAAAATCAGTTAACTCGGACAATACGGAGAACTTATTATCAAAGGAAAGTACAAAGAGGTTACTCGAACGACCTACCTTGGAAAATGGAAAAAAGCCAAATTATGGGTTGGGATTTGGTTTTAAGATAGACTCAACAACGAATAAGATAATTTCGTTACATCATAGTGGAGCAAATGTTGGATATAGTTGTTTTATGGAAGCAAGTAAAGATGGAAAATATGCATATATAATTATGAGTAATCTGGACTTTGCCAAGTTATCAGGCATAAGACAAAGAATATTGAACCGTATAAAAAATAACTAATGCCAACAAAACCTATAAACAATACGGGCTTCGGGGATTAAACGCAGGGTTTGCCTATTTTTATGAAGTCCGCAAAATCCTTTGGATTTTGCTCTGGACAGGAAAAAATAAATCAAAACAAGAAGATTCGGCTATGTGCGTGGCGGAAAGTAAACGACAGTTTGCCCCCGTACTGTTCATAGCTAAACCAAATTGCTTAATCACTTTTACTACAAGCAGCTCTCAGCTGTCCGCTCAAGCGGCAATTTGGCCCGGTAATTTATACTCCCAATAACACAAAATCCAACAAGAATACGTCCGACTTCGCGGACTCCTTGACAAACAATGTCATGTGAGAAAACGGAAGTACCATTCACATAACATTGTTGAAAGGATTTTGCTATATTTCCGTAGAAATCACCGAACTGCGTTTAGCAGGTCGTTAGCAATAATGCTGAAAAAAACGTTATCATTCATCAATATTAATCAATCAAAAAACAATCAATCAAATGAAAAATCACAAAATCCTGTTATCAATCATTTTACTCATTTCTGCTTTTGCAACCTATGGCCAAAATTTACCTAGTCTATTAACAGAGAAGAATATCAATTCGACTTTTTCAATTCTTGCTTATGATGAAAATGCCGAAGAATGGGGAATTGCAGTTGCAACAAACAATATTTATGTTGGAAACTCAACAATATATATTGAACCCGAGGTTGGTGCTTTTTCCGTAATTGCGGAAACAGAACCTAAATATGGCGTTAATGGACTTGAAAAACTTAAAGAGGGTAAATCAATTGAACAGGCAATCGTAGAAACAAAAGACGAAGATGATGAAGCCTATTATCGCCAAATTTCAGGAATTGATGCAAAAGGCAATGTTTTCGCGTTTACTGGCAAATCCTTGAAATACTGGAATGGAAAAGCAGCACAAATCTTAGGTAAAAACTATGTGGTAATTGGTAACCAACTTGCAGATGAAGTGCTCAATGAAATGTCGAAATCTTTTGAGAGTTCGGAAGGAACATTGGCTGAACGACTTTTGAAAAGTCTAATCGCAGGACAAAATGCAGGTGGGCAAATATCTGGCAAGCAATCTGCGGCTGTTGTCGTAAAAGGGTCAAATAACGAATGGTACAATCAAATTGACCTTAGAGTTGACAACTCAAAGGAACCCATAAAAGAATTGAAAACATTAATGGATTATCATTATGGTAGAATCCGTCTGAACCAAGCACTTTTTGCATATCGAGAAGGTAATTCAGAAAGAGCTAAACAAAAATTAACTGAGGCGGAATCTATGTTGAATGGCTGGACTGGAATGTACTCAAAAATCGCTGGTGCGAATATCGCTATGGGAAATGAAGCAGAAGCAATCAATTGGATAAAAAAAGGACTTACCGAAAACCCCAATTGGTCAGTAAATATTCCTGCGTTCTATTTTCTTCGTAATAATCCAGAAATGAAATCAAGAATCCAACCTGATTCTTTTAGTGTGACTGACTGGGAAAGTGCTATGGGAATGCTAAGTAATCTGGGGCAAGAATTAGAAGTGATTAGAGAAATAAAAGGGCTTTTTAAGAAGAATATTGAATCTTCTTATCTGAACTTCTTACTCGGCAGAAGTTATTTTTACGAAAAAGAACAAGAAAAAGCCATTAAACATCTGGAGATAGCATTGGAAATGGACAGCGAAAATATAGAAGCTGAAAACTTATTGAACAAAATAAGAACAAAGTAGCGAAAAAGCTGCTTTTTCATCGATGCTATAAACAATATGGGGTTCGCGCTTTAACGAAAGGTTTGAGTATTTTTATGAAGTCCGCAAAATCTTTGGGGTTTTGCTTTGGACAGGAAAAAAAATAAATCAAAATAAAAAGATTTCGCTATGTGCGTGGCGGAAAGCAAACGCTAGTTTGCTCCCGTACTGTTCATAGCTCAACCGTTCTTAGTTCTGTAAAAGGAACATTTTCTAAGACTCCGCTGAGTTTCTAAAATGGTTTTAAAAACTAGCCGTTTTATTGGACGGTCTGTCCTCTGGATTGTACACTTTTTTAAGGAGATAGGATTGGGCTACTTTTTCGAGTAATTAAAATCATTTAGTGGGCAATAGAGGTTGAATTTTAACGATAAAAGACTCCACCGTTATCATTTGTAACTAGATCGTTAGCCTTCATTATTCATTTTGTTGAAATTGAAATGGGTTAAATGGCCTAAAATAAAGTACTTTTAAGGACCTAATATTTTGGAGATGAAACGATTGCTTCTCCCTTTTGCTCTTCTTTTTACCTCGGTGCTTTTTTCGCAATCCAAGATAGACAGCCTACAGCAAAAGTACGCCGATGCAAAAGAAGATACCATCAAAATAAAGATTCTCCACGAAATCTTTTTTGAATACCAGCACAATAACTCCCCCAAGGCACAAGAGACGATAGTGACCTCCATCGTGTTATCAGAAAAAATTGAAAACCAAAACCTAGAAGTTGTCGGTAGAAACCTCTATGCCGATTTCCTGAGTTCCCGCTCCAGTTTTGATTCCGCAAGTGTTGAATATAATAAGGCGTTACAATTATCAGAAAAAATAGGATTTTACGGTGGTAGTTTCGAATCCCTTTCAGGTCTTGGAAATTTACTTTGGAGGAAAGGGGATTTCAAAAGGGCAGAAGAGTTTCACTTGAAGAGTTTCGAATTGGCCCAAAGTAACAACGATGAAGAAAATGCTGTGCATTATTATAACAACATGGCAAACATCTATACGGAGATAGGAGAATATGTAAAAGCGATGGAACTCTATACCAAAGCGGCCCAAGTACACAGAACAAAAGGAAATTTGCGTGACTATGCCATTATTCTAGGGAACATTGGTTTGATTCAAAGAAGGTTGGAGAATTATGAAAAAGCCAAAGATTATCTACTACAGAGTGATAGTATTTTCAGGATGCTTGACTATATGCCCGGTAAGGCATATGTGGAATACAACCTTGCCGTTGTGCATAAAAACAATGGTGACTTAAATAATGCTTTGAAATATAACCTCAAAGCCTTGGATAGCTATAAAAAATTAGGAAACCTTAAAAGGTTGTCCTACGCCCATTTCACAATGGGCAGTATTTATTGGGAACAAGATGATTTTGGCCAAGCATTGACATACTATAAAAAAGCATTGAATCTATCCTCCGAAATCAATGACTCTGTCAATATAGGCTACTCACTTCAGGCAATAGGCGATACACAGCATATGCTCAAGAATAACAGGGAAGCGAAAAAACACCTGTTAATGGCTTTGGATGTGGCTAAGAATCTCGAATTGAATTTGATAGCGATGGATGCATACGAGTCCCTTGCAGCGGTCTATGAGAGTGAGAAAAACTTTAGTAAAGCGTTGTCATATAAAAATGAGTTCATACGAGTAAAAGACAGCTTTTACGCAAAGGAAAAAAGAGGATTGGCAGCAGATATAGAAGCCAAATACCAAAACGAACAAAAAACCAAAGAAATTGAATTGCTCGAATCAGAAAGAGCGCTAAAAGAATTACAATTGGGCAAGCGTGTAAATGAGCGCAATGGCATAATTGCTTTTGCAATAATTCTGCTCATATTGGCCGGGCTACTGTATAACCAATATCGCATCAAGCAAAAAACAAATAGGGAACTCCAAGAACTGGATCGTTTAAAATCCAACTTTTTTGCCAACATTTCCCATGAGTTTAGAACGCCATTGACTTTGATAAAAGGCCCTATCGAACAACTGGAACAGAGCCCAGAAGAGGGCTTGCCGATTGATAGTATAAAAATGATACGACGCAACACCAATCGCGTGTTGCAATTGGTAAACCAGTTACTGGATCTATCAAAAATTGATAAGGACGGCCTTCAACTGGAACAGACAGAAGGCGATATTTACAAATGTCTAAGAGGGGCAACATCTTCTTTTAACTCGCATGCTGCTCAAAGAAATATCGACTATAAATTACAAATTCCACATGAAGTACTCTGGGCCAATTTTGACCGTGATAAATTGGAAAAGATTGTGTACAACCTTTTGGGCAATGCTTTTAAGTTCATAGATGATGGGGGAGTTGTCTCTTTTTCAACAGTATGTGAAAAAGAGGAACTAAAAATGGTGGTATCTGATACAGGAATGGGCATTGCAGAGGAAAAGCTTCCTTTTATTTTTGATCGTTTTTATCAAGTGGAAGGGGGTGACACGAAAGCGCACGATGGTTCGGGAATAGGTCTCTCCCTGTTAAAAGAATTGGTGGAACTTATGGATGGAACTATTACTGTTTACAGTGAAGTTGGTAAGGGCACAATTTTTACGCTTGTGATTCCTCTCCAAAAGATAAAAACGGGCACTCAAAAAGATGACAAAGCTATCGATATTGGCAATACGGCAATAAAAAAAATCCGCCAAGCGTATGAGCTTGAAAGTAGTGATGCCAGAGAATTGCCAGTAATTTTGTTGGTTGAAGACAACCCGGATATGTCTTCTTTTGTTAAAGAACATCTTCAAAACAGTTATAAGGTACAATTGGCAAAAAACGGAAAGATTGGTTTAGGATATGCAAAGAGAAATGGACCGGATTTAATCATTACCGATGTAATGATGCCTGAAATGGATGGAGTTGAACTCTGCAAAACCTTAAAATCCGACTTAGCCATTAGTCATATTCCCATAATTATGTTGACCGCAAAAGCTGGTATGAAAAACAAGATAGAAGGTTTGCAAACTGGTGCCGATGATTATCTCACAAAGCCTTTCGAACCAAAAGAGTTATTGGCGCGGGTCAGCAACCTCATTGGGCAAAGAAGAAAACTTAGAGCACTTTTTGCCAAAAAAGAAGCCACAATCAATCCAAAAGAAGTTACTGTTACACCACTTGATGAGGTATTTTTACAACGAGTATTGGAACTTTTGGAAAAGGAGTTTTCAAACCCCCATTTTGGGGTTCCACAAATGCAAAAGGCTTTGGCCCTGAGCAAAGCGCAATTGCATAGAAAGCTAAAAGCATTGACCAATGAAGCTCCAGGAGAATTGTTACGTAATTTTCGGCTAAAAAGAGCTGCTCAATTACTATCAAAAAAAGCTGATACGGTTACCCAAATTGCTTATGCCGTTGGCTTCAACAACCTCTCCTATTTCGCGAAATGCTTTAAAGAATTTTACGGGGTTACCCCTTCTTCCTATTGATCTGCCGTAGAATTCTTCTGACAGAAACTTTCTTAGACTGTAGTGAGACTATAACGATACTATCTGAGACCATGCTCATAGCATAACATAGGACAAGCCCATACTTTTAATCCATAAATGTTCCCAGTTGATTTTAATCGGTAGTAATCTAGAATATCAAGTTATGGATTTAGAAAAAAAAAGTATGGGACAACTTATGTTCCAAAGACGAATAAGTTGGACTTTGCTAACATTTCTATGCTATGTGTGCTTAGGGTGCGGTCAAAGCGACAACGGACCTACAGATGAAATACAAGGGCAGGAAGTTACCGGTACTGTATCTGGTTTGGTTTCAGATGATAATGGTAATGTCTATCCAGGTACCTTGATCACTATTTCAAAAGGGAGCGAGACTTCTAGTCGGGTTACCGATTCAGAAGGTAAGTTTAGACTGAATACAAAGTCAGTTGGCACCTATGATGTGGTTCTTGAATTGCCCTTGTCAACTAAGGCCATTTCAAGTGCGGATGTTTCGGTTGAAGTACTGGAAAATAAAGAGTCGAACGTTGATTTTATGATTCAACCACAGCCCGTCAAGGCCCATTTGAATTTCGGAAACGTGCAGTTGTTGGAAGAAATAGTGGATGCAAACGGCAATACCCCTACGGCATCCAATGAACCACTTTATGCTGCAAACATTTTTGATCAACCTTTGGGGCTGCTCACGGCGATAAAAGCACCAGATGGACACCATGTGACTTTGGCGGAGTTCAAGAAAGCAAAAGGCAATCTTAACGTTCATTGTAATGGTGACAAAGCATTTGTCAATGTAGCCTTAGAGGGTATGATTCCCAATGGCACCTATACTTTTTGGCTGGCCTATCTGAACAAAACAAGAAAAGTAGGGGAACCTATTGATTTCATGAATGATTTTGTGAATATAACGAATCCTCCTATTGGAGCTTCAAACGGTTCAGAAAATATTGCGGTTGCAGATGTCAATGGAGCCATCAATGTAACATTCGAACATAACTCATGCATTCTTACAAATGAGGCGGCACTAGTCATACCTGTTTTATATCACATTAACGGAAAGACCTTTGGTGGCGGCCATGTACCCGACCCTGAAGAAATGGTCCATATGTTGGCATATTTTCAATAGTTCAGAGATAAACAAAATAAACTTTAAGACAATGAGAACAATAACAAACATTTCGCTATTACCATGCTTCATCTTTCTCTTTATTGGGTGCAGTAATGACAGTGATGACAATAATCAAGTGATTGTCAATTCTAATGGATCAATTGAAGAGTTGAGAGAATATTACAATGCCAGTTTTGTAAATGCCATGGTTGCCATCGGGTTTACCATTAATCAAGGCAACACCCCACCAAGTTTGGATGGCAGCTATCTTATTGACCCCTTTGTTTTGGAAGATTCGACCATACCTGGGGATGAAGATAACATTGGTGAGGGCACTGGCAATTATCAGATTACCTTTTCAAACCAAGACAATACCGCACTGACCATTGACTTGGTAGGTACGGGAGGGAATCAGGTGGATGAAGGTAATGGCTCGTTTGTTACTGGCACCAATGGCAAATTTTCGGTCTTTGCCAAAACCACAACCCAGCTTGGCTCCGCTAATGCAGTTACTGCAGTCGCTATATCTGGAACTCTCACTGCTGATGGAATTGATAATGTGAATTTCTTCGGCGCAATGCTTGATGACAAGGGAGATCCGCAAAATATATTTATTGAAAACAACGCCGGTCGGTTTTATTTGGACGGTGATGGAAACTCTCCCAAAGTCAGTTCACAATCAGATAACTAGACTTAAATATTAAATTACATTCCAAATTCATCTAAATGTCCTGGATATATAAAAAATTATTTTAAGGAATACAAGTTACATGAATGCTAAAAATGGCATCAATAGGGTACAAACAATTATGTAGATAACCATTACTGCATTTTTTATATGGTTTCTTTAAACCAACCTTTTTCAGGACAATCATTTTTTCTTAACTTACTACATTAAAATTATAGATTGGACCAAGGCGAAGAAAACATAGAGTTGACTGACGAAATCAAGGCCGAACTGGATAGGCGTTTAGAAAGACACAAAACCGGCGAAGCCAAATATTTTACTTTGGAAGAGGCCAAGGCCTTATGGGCAAAAAAAAGAAATCAAAAGGAATAACGTATCCCTTTCACAAATCTACAATATGCTCATATATACTTCGACATAAATCCTTTTATTAGAGCAAGTTGTAATGAAAATTATTCAGTTTAAAAACGTATCTTGTATAGATGTGATTTGAACCCAATAACATCTAAGCCTTGCCTCTTAATATCTACAGCGAAAACGAAATCAGGGAGTTTGATAAAGTCCCTTTGCTCGATGATGAAGATAGGCAAACGTATCTTGATATATCATCGTCCACAGAGTACAGGGATTATTTTAGAAAACCTGTGAATTTTATGGTCTTTGTGCTCATGAAAGGGTACTTTAAATACAGCGGAAGGTTTTACAGGGTTAGTGAATTTCGAGAAGAAGATATCCAATTTGTCATTGAGCAAATGAATATCGCTTATATACCTGACTTTTCGGATTATGCCAGAAATACCTTTACCAGACAGAAAAAAATAATTGCAAAAAGCATCGGTGCCAGACTATTTGCGGATTGGAGGGAAAGTTTTGAAAAAGAAGTGGACGGCCTGGTAAGAACCGCGTTGAAACCCAAACAGATTATCAAGGCACTCGTTAGGATATGCCAGGAAAAGAAAGTCGAGCTACCTAGTTATCGCGTTTTTGTAGAAACAATATCGACTTCCCTGAAAAACCTCGAAAACGAACTTTTGGAAAAAGTAGGCCGATCATTGAGCGATGACCAAAAAAGTACAATTGACACCATCCTGAAAATGGAAAAATCCAGTGGGCAACCAATATCCCCGACGAACCCATACTTGATTACTACTATCAAGAGTCCCGAACAAGAAATTGCCCCAATGAAGATAAAGGAAAGTTTGACGGACTTTTCTATTGTGGCGGACCTGTATAGGGAGTTCCGAGATTGTCTTGATTCACTGGAACTATCCGACCAACTGTTGAACTACTATGCCGTTTGGTTGATCAAATCAACTCATATACAGTTCTTGGCATTAAAAGAGCAAGAGAAAAGACACCTTTATTTTTTGGCCTTTATCGTATACCAATACCGTATGCGCCAAGACCTTTTTGTAGATACCTTATTAAAATCTGTTCTGCGCTTTGAAAGTGAGGTCAAGAAATCCATAACAGAGGATTTTTTATCACAAAGACCGGTAAAATTAAAACAGACCCAAAAAATTATCAAAATGGTAAGGTCGCTTTCAGATTATGTAGATGATATGAGGAGCGCTGCCTTTAACGTTTCACGAACGGACAAGGAGAAAATTAACGAGATACAAGACGTTTTTTCGAGGATGGACAACTCAAGGGGAGAGAGACAAGCACAACGGAAAAAAATAGAGGAGGAGCTTGAAAAATTACAGAACTCATTGTCATCCGGTATGAAGGACCAAATGGTCAATGAAAAATATATTTCGGGTTATCGAAGGATACAGAACAGGGTTTCAGGAATCATTTCAGTTCTCGATTTTAATGTTGAAACATCCAACAAGGATATCTGTGAAGCAATAGATTACTTTAAGGCCAACACCAATATAACGAAACCGAAAAAACTACCGAAGGACTTTTTGGATGATAAAGGTAAAAGTGCCTTAAGGGCCAATAGGGAATCAGAATGGAAGCTTTGGAAAGTTCTATTTTTTATTAGGATAAAGGAACTAATAAAATCAGGCGCTCTTAACCTTAGGAATTCCAATAGATACAGAGCCGTAGAAGAGTACCTCATTTCAAGTGAGCGATGGAAACAACAAAAAGTCGAACTACTTAAGCGTGCAGGTCTTCCATTCAAAATTGAACCGGAAGCCTTTTTAAAGGACAGTACCATTTTGCTACATGACCAATATATCAAAACTAACAAGAACGTTTCACAAAATGAGCATTTAAGCTTTACCAAGTCCGGTTCCATAAGGGTTGCAACCCCGAAGGAAGATAAAAAAAAGGAAAGCAGTGGGCTTGTCAAGCTTTTGGAGAACGAGAACGGCTCCGTTATACCCTTGCCAATCGTTCTTTCGGAAATCAATACCACCTCAAAATTTATTGATTGTTTTTCCCATTTCTCCCTAAAAGGCCAGAAGGGGAGGCCATCAAATCAAGCGTTCTACGCAACAATTATTGCCATTGGATGCAATATTGGAACAGGGCGTATGGCCCAGATTTCAAATGGGATATCCGCGGGTAACCTTAACCATTTGGTAAAATGGTATTTCAGTAAAGAGAATTTGGATGCCGCCAATGGAAGACTGAACACAATGATAGATGAATTATCGCTCCCGAAAATCTATAAAAAGAGATTGAACGAGAATCACACCTCTAGTGACGGCCAAAAATTTAGCGTAACGGTTCCATCCATCCATGCCAATCACTCATACAAATATTTTGGTACCGGTAAAGGTGTGACAGCTTACAGTTTCATCGATGAGACCAGTAGTTTATTCTATAATACGGTAATAAGTTCGTCTGAGCGGGAGGCAGCCTATGTAATAGACGGATTGATGCACAATGAGGATGTGGAAAGCGACATTCATTCCACGGATACCCATGGGTACAGTGAAATCATATTTGCTATTACCAATGGTCTGGGTGTTTTCTTTGCTCCCAGAATCAAAAACCTCAAGAACCAAGTGCGATATACCTTCAGGGAAAATCCAAAAAGGTCATACGAAGCAATGAATTTCAATGTCTTACCGACGGCAACTCAATATATCGACAATAACCTCATTGTTGAACAATGGGACAATATCTTACGTCTGCTCGTGACGATTAAACTAAGGGAGATTACAGCATCTAGAATCCTGAAACGTTTAAGTTCATATTCCAAACAGCACCCGCTTTACAGGGCATTAAAACAAATTGGAAGGATATTTAAGACCTATTTTATCTTAAAATATATGGATGAATTGGATTTGCGTAAGTCGACCGAAAAGGCCTTGAATAGGATTGAAAACTCACATCAATTTGCCAAGGCAATTTTTTTTGGGAACAATCAGAGTATAAAAGCTGGGAGTAAAGAAGAACAAGAAGTTATCGTTGCAACCCGGCATTTGATTCAAAACGTTATAGTTCTGTGGAATTACCTTAAAATTAGTGAAAGACTTTCCAAGTGCGATTCTAAGGGTGTTGAGGAAATCCTATCTATTGTAAAAAACGGTTCGATAATGACTTGGCAGCACATAAACATTCATGGTGAGTACAATTTTCAAAGATTATTTTCCGATGGTGAGAAGAGCTCGCTTGAGTTCGAAAAGATAAAGCAGCTAAATATTGATAGCTTGGTCTCTCTACGATAAAAACATACTACTGAAAATCAATAATTTATATCTTCTATGGTGCAAATCCTCAATATCTACCATGGAGGCCAGTATTCTTCTGAAACCTTCCATTCCACGGGATTACTTGCTGTCTCGCTTTCATACCTATTTATGATCCTACGCAACTTTCCAAAGCTGGATGGATGACTCCAACTTGGCGGCCCCATTTTATTTAAAATATTTAGAGCGGCCTTATCATCCCGATCTAATGCCATCGCTTTTACTTTTTTATAACTCTCAGTATAATTTTTACTCCCGCTAACAAGTTGAGATAGTCCTACATAAAAATGAAATTTATTTGGCGCCGCGTGTATCATTTTTGTAGCTAAAAACGATCCCCACGATGAACCCGAAATGATTATTTTTTCTTGACCCAATTTTTTTCGAATGTAATCACTTACTTCAAGACCATCTTTTACCAGAAGATCTACACTCAACTTATTATTGGTAATCATGTCTAAAGTGAGCTCTTCTGACTCCAATTGCGCTAGATATGTTCTCCCAGAACCTCTTTGATCCCAGTGAACAATGGTAAAGTTTTCTTCGAAATCTTGGAAAAGACTATCGTGATACTTGCTTAAAGGAATTCCTGGACCTCCATGTACCATTAAGACTATGGGATTCGAACAATCTTTACCTTTTATTGTAACCCATTGTGGTACACCTCCGATAAGCACATACTGGGCTTCGTTTAACTCGGATTTTATATTGCTGTTAGGTTGGCAAGACTCATGAAGAAATACTTTTTCTTTTATTTGAGCTTGATTTGAAAAACAAGAAAACAAGCTTATAAACATAATGATTAGTAATCTAACTTTTAGATTCATGATTTACACTTTATTTTATAAACCCAAGACGAACGTGAAGAGAAAATGTTTCAGGTTGTTGAAAAATATTGAACAAATTGCCAGCTAAGGCAGCCGCATACTCTCACCGCCAATCTAAAAGCCCACCGGACTTTGTATATTGTCACGTGTATCATAATTTATATATTATCAAACAGTAACTTTTTGATAATTAACATTTTAACACTATCTTAAAAAGACTAACCTAAAATTTGTCTTTTTGAAATAACTACCTACAATTTGACGTAGGAAAACTATTTAATTATAAACCGCGTTCAAATAGGCATAATTCTTTAATGCCTATGCATGTCTTGACTTTTAGGATTAGCCATATCGGGAAAGTGTATTCGATACACATAGAACGTGAGGTTTTCCACTTATTTAAAACCAAAAAAGAAGCAAAGGATTATATCAGGAAGTACAAAAATGTGCTTACGGATAATCTGCCAATCATGTTGAACCTTCAAATGCAATTGGAGATGCTGAGAAATCAGCATTACCAGTTTATGAACACAAGGTTACAGCGTGAACTTTATCAAAATTTGGTAGATTTTGAAAAAGAATTTGCTTTGATTTTTTGGAACAACGGAGGAGATAATTTTACCTATGTGCAGTTTAACAAAATTAGGGTTGCAATGAATATCATCGACAACGCTATAGCTATAATTAAAAGGTATGGTCAAGTCAATAAGCACAAGGTTCTCCTTAACCAGTTGTATGCAATAGAAAAGATATTTATTCTAATGCAAAAAAATTACAATCAAGAGGTTAGGGGTCTTTATGTTGCGCATGGTTACAGGGAAGGTTTAAGAACATTAAAACCTTCTATAAATGAAAAGCATACACCTTACAAAGCATCCTAGTTTATTAAAAGATTGTTTCACTATTATAAAAATTCACTCTGACTATTGGAAAGTTGGCGAGAATTTTAACGTTTATTCTTATCAAGGCGTAAAGGATTATGCCGACGACAAACTGTTGACTTCTGTCGAGCTTGTTGCTAAGCAAACAAAACGACTTGAGGAAATTAACGCTTGGGATAGTTTTTACTATAATGACTTTTCCCCAAGAATATTAAAGGAGATTTTAAGAAATCGGTATGAAAATGCTGATTTACTTTTATTCGATGTACTTCTTTTTTCTAATTGGTCTCACTCAAAAAAACTTCTTGATGTGACTCCTAGTTACGCACATCTCTTCAAAGACCTGAGAACACCTGTTAAATTGTCCAATCATGGAAAATAATTTATGCGCGTGGGTTAATAAAAATTACCTCATACGGTATTCTTTTAATTCAGTACCTAATAAAAGCTATTTGATTAGTTCATTTCCCTACGTTTCTTTCGTAGGCGAAACACTTGCAAATAAGCACTTTACAGCCCTTAAAACTTTCTCTGGGCAAAGGTATACGGTTCGTCTTAGAAGAGGCCTTAAAATTGATTTTGTTTCAAAATAACTAAAGGATTTATTCTATGCGAAAAGGTAGTATTTCTTGTTTAGCGGTTGAAAGTGCTTGGTTCAATCTCTCTATGACCTGTGGAATGGAAATAGAGGATTGTAAAAAACATATGAAGGATTTGGATAAGAGGTTTAAGGACGGGAAATTAACTAGACATGATATGTCTAGCGTTATTTACAATTCCTTTCTTTTTTATAAAACAAATCAATCCCTATTGAACTACGAATTTCTTTAAATGAATGACACGGTACGTGTTCGTATTCATGGCTGTAATGATAAAGTAGGTACCACAAAAAGCGAGTGGGCTAAAAAAAATAAGGGTCTTTCTGATTTTTTAGTGCCTGAACACAATCAACTTTATATTAAGCTTTTGCAGTACGAGGGAAAATATTTCCATGCCAAGGGAATTGGAATTGAGGAAGTAGAACAATACTCCAATGAAGATACTGAGGACTGGATTCACAAAATGACCAATAGAAAGATTGCAAAGCATGGCTTCCAATCCGGTATGATGCTTTTTGTCGATGAAACAAAAGTAAAACGTTATTACCAAAAGGTAACAGGAAATTACAGGGTTCCAAGTTCTTTTGGTGGTGTTGTTTTTCAGGTAAACAAAAATGCTGGTTATATCGATTTTGAATTCTCAATTCCAAAATATCTATACGGTCACTCTCTTTGCGAATTTGTTCCGCAGCCCAAGAGTAGGACGGCAATGAAAGAGTTCCAAAGAATTTATGATTTGGATTTCCAACTATCCTTGGCCTATGATAGGTTCATGAAATTCTTGGATAAGTTCTTTTTGGACTTGTGCCATATGTTTGAACTCGATACCCTTTTAAATAATAAATATATAGAGGTTAGGCGTCTTGATTTCTGTAAGAACCAATATTTTAAGGACAAGGAAATCAGTTTGGACTATTTGAGCCATTTGAATTCCATTAACATTAGGCGCTATAAGAACAACGCTAAAATAACTAAAGAATATGGCACGGGATTGAGCTATAGCAAAGCGGATGGCTCTTATTTTAAGATATACCATAAAGGAACGGAATATATAAAAGCGGATGGAGGTGATTTAAAGAAGCATGAACATATAAACGCTGATTATATAGCTTCTCAGGAGCTTGATAAAAAGATAGCTGCTGTATATACCGAGAATAAGAACTTCATCAAATACCTTTTTAATAAAAGGACTAAAGGTGAAGATGTTGTAATAGACCCGGACTTAAGAAAAAGGTTAAAGGAAACGGTTAACGAAGTCTACAAGATGCAACCTTTTAAGACTGACTTTTTAAAAAGTGAAATGGATAAGATTTTAAGATATGAATCCAGTTTCCGAACCTCTTATTTTACCCAAGTTTATAAAAGAGGGATTTTTAGAAGAAAAGACCGTATGCACCGCATGTCAATGATTAAATATAATGAGACAAAGAAAAAGTATGATTCGAGGTATTTGGAGTTTGGCGAGAAGGTCGTGTTCAAGGAAAAAAGGAACCATGATATGATGAACGGTTATCTAAACCGAGATTGTCATTTTATGTTGGAAACCAATGTAATGATTAAGAATTATGAGCAAAAATCTTACATGAACTATGATGCTACAAAGGATTATTACAAGATTGAACCTTATCGACTGAACGGCACCATATTGCAAGGGAAGGACATAGGCACTTTTTCAAAACAGCTTTTTATAGAGCTCTATAAATCCTTTTTTACCGAGGTAAAGTACTATCAAGTAAAAGATGTTTCCAACTTTGACGACCTTCTGACAAAAGTTAGAAAGTATAATATCAATGCTGTTGAAAATGCTAGAAAATACAACGAATCGAATTCACATTTGGTTAGAAATTATAACGCAAGTCTTCCTGTTATAAATGGTCTTAAGGTTGGAAAGGTAGTGAAGCATGCAACCGATTTGTTGAAGCAAAGCGAGATCCTGGAGAAAGGCTTCAAAAAAGTATCTGTTATGCAGATAACCACAATTTTAAAGTTGATGGATGATGACGGATTGAGTTTAAAACAGGTATTCGTAAAACTTGGATTCACTGCAAATCAGCGTAGCAGATGGAGGAAGGAACTGAAGATTTTTGGTGTTTTTGACCAAACAATAATGAGGGCTAAAAAAGTCGATACTAGACTTGATTTTAGAGACTATTACCAAAATGCAGGTCACCGTAATAAAATAAATGACTGGTTTGTAAATAAAGAATTTCAAAGATATGGTTAAGGATAGAATACATGTTCCAAAGGATTTTCCTTGGGAAACACTTTACTTTTTAATGGACTGTGAAGGACATAGGGTAATATCAAAATTTGTTTCAAAAATGGTTGTTGATTATTCCGATATGAAATACAGGATTGAAAACCTTCAAATGGAAAACAATCTTTTGAAATCCGAAATAAAAAATATGCCGAAAAAATAGAACCTCTTTTTGTGCATCTACATTTGCTGTATAAATATTGAAAGTTTAAAAATTTATATAGTTATGAGTTCAAGGAAAAAACCGTTGTGGAAAAGAATTTTGATTCCTGTCGCCATTTTGTTGGCAGGGGCTTTGTTCAAGAACAAAGTTCTCGGAATGTGGAAGAAAATCCCTGTCGTAGGCAAAGTGGATTTGGAGGACAAAATAGGTGATAACGCTAAAAGCTAGGAACGATGAAAAAGTTATTTAGATACGGCGTTGAAGAGACGATGAAAATCGAAAATGAAAGCATTTATGCTGTTGTTATCGATTGTGGCACGGTAATTACCAATGATACTTTGGCAGCTATCAACGATTTACGTCATATAGACGTACAATTGCAGTTGGTTAGAAATGGGCAAGACCCAGTTGATATTTTCAACGGTCACTTGGATGAAATCCTAACAGGTTATTATGCTCAAGAGGTCGAGTACCTTTTAGCTAAAAAACCTTTTGGACTTACCCATAAGTTTACCATTGACTTAGACGGTGTTTTGGTCTTGAGCGGTGGGGATAAGTTATTCCTTACTATTGATGCTGGTGAAGCAGCCTTTACCAATTTGGACATAGCTAGGCCTTTGTCCTATGTTAAGGCTTATACCCTTCCTTCAAATGGTGTTCAAAGCCCAATTGCTTGTGTTAAGAGCCATTCCATCAATAACGGTGATATCGATATTGATATGGAATTGGGCGATAATGTGCAAAAGATTACTGCTGCATTGGATTTTACCGCTCCTTATGCCACAAGTGCAAAGGCAAAATTCAGTAACAACGTTACCGTTTTAGGTGATGGCGGTTATGAAAGAAGCTTGCCAAAAGAAGCTTTGGAGGCTGAAAACATCATGATGTTTGATGACAACCCAGAAAGCGACGTGAACCAACTTGTTGTGTTCAAAGCCAAAGACCGTGTATTGCATGGCGCTAAAATCAAGGCTAGACTTACTCAGGCTGCTGACGGATTGGCAAGGATTATCGTTAAATCTTACAAGAATATTTAATACCTAAGATTTAATGAAGCTCTGGCATATTCCCTTAAAGTTACAGGATGATTTCAATATGACCGACCAAGACGAGTTGGCTAAAGATTGGAATTCTGTCCTTAACTGGGAAAAAGACGCAACCGAGGAACATGAGGATAATATTAAACAATATTATGCCAAGTTGCACAAGCCGATTTACACAAAACTGTTACTACCGTTTTTGTACGTCTGGATTAAGAAAGAATTTAATGATATAATCGACCCTCCAAAAGAGGATAAAGGATTTTTAGATTAATGTATACAAGTTTCACATCTACAAAAAAACCAATGCTTACCCCTACAAAAGGGGGCGGGCTAGTTAAGGGTATAGGCGCTGTTAGTACGGCTGCTGGAATTCTTGGCTCAATAGTTCCAAAGGAGATAGTCAACAATACTGTTGGCGCTGCTTTAAAGCACGGTTGGAAGTGTTGGGGAGCTAGTGTCAACCCAGACAAGGCATCTGCCAATATAGCGCTTTGGGTGCCTCAGTTAAAGGATGCTGCCGAGTTTGCTATCAGGGCTAATGATAGTGCTTTAGAATCTAGGATTAATGCCTTTCATAAAAGGTATTATGAAGTTGGCGTTAAACATAGATGGTGGATTGAAAGAGGTGGTGCAAGGGATTGCACCAAGGAAGCGATACAACTTGAAATGGATGCTCTTTCTTTAGTAAAAACAGAAGCTGTAAGGGCTTTTCAGGAAGAACTTAATGAAAGAGGTCATACAATGGTTCCTTCGACCCCTATAACCCATGCAATACCCGCCAATGGTGCAATTGATTTACCTGCAACTACTTGGACGGTAGAGCAATATAGGGTTGTCCTTGGCAAAAAGAACGTTGTCAGCAATGTTGTTGATGTCGTTACTGGTGGAAGCTCAGGAAGTGGGATTTTACCGCTTGTTTTGAGCGCTGTGGGATTTGTAATGTTTAGAAAAAAAATATTCTAATGGCAAAAGTTTTGATTAAAAATAAGGTGAATGCAAAAGTTTGGAAATGTACCCCCCCAAACTATTTGGAGTGGCCTATATAAAAGAGGTTGGTAATAAGACCTTTAAGTACAAATCCTTCAAGGATTATATGAATGGGGTACACATTGTAAAATTTGAGAAATAATGATGAATATTTTCGGTACAACTAGAAGGCGCTCTAATAAAATCAGATGGTGCGTTAAGAAAAAGGTAAAAGGCAGAGCTAGGATTATTAGCAAGCATGTTTACAAAAAGAACGCAACTAAGAAGGCCAAAGGCATTAAAGGTGCTTATGTAGCCAAATTCAAGTCTTAATAAAATTATAGTTAGGTAGGTTCTGAAAGCCCTCATTTATTAGGAAGTGAGGGCTTTTTTTAAAAGTAATGTTATGAATCAAAAATTAGGAAATCGTAAACAAAAAAAGACTGCTGCCATAGTCGCTATTGGTGTGGCTATATGGTATTTCTTTTTTAATAAGAAGGATGATTTAAAGGCCACCGTTGAGGGTGGTGTAGGTGAATTTGGTTCACCGGGCACCAATGGCATTTTAGATGACCTTGTAAGTACCGATTTAAAGACACCTTCTTATGTTCCGTCAAAAGTTAGGTTTGGAACGGTAAAGACGCCGTCTTTTAAAGCAAGTGTTAAACCAGAAACTTTTAGTTATGAAAAAACTTGCTGTAATCATCTTTAGCAATCCTATTTTCTTTGGAGTTGGATTTGTCCTACTCTTTCTTAGGTTTTCTAATTTATTTTCTTCCGATGATGAGGGAAGTAGAATTCCTTTTAACGAAAAAGGTTCTACGTTAACTGAAGCTCAGGCTCTTTCTAGAGCTGATGTTTTGCATCAAGCAATGAAGAATCCCGGTACTAAGGAAAATGAAATTTACGAAACATTAAGAGTGTTGTCTAAGCCTGACTTTGCTAAAGTTTATAGATTATTTGGCGCAAGAATATATAACACTTGGCTAGGTGTTACGGGTGGTGTAGCTGCTGGTGATGCTAATAGGGATTTAATTTATTGGCTGAATAATGAATTGAATGCAGAGGAGAAAAGAGAGTTAAGTAGGCTTAACCCCGAATTAGAATTGTTTTAATTTTTTTCTTTTTGTAGCTCTTCCATGCAAAAATCCTATTAAATAAATGACAGCTAAAAAAACTAATAAAATAACTATTTGCCACGGGCCTAAGAATGCTAAAAACATAACTATATAATTAAAAACTTACCTAAAATATGAAAAATTTGAACACCAAGACATTTATACTCGGTGTATTGGCTATTACAATCGCTGTGCCACTCTTGTTGGTCGCTGCTGTTGTTTGCTCCCCGTTCCTTTTGATAGGCTATGCATATGTGGAATGGTTCCAATACAAGGATGGTCTTAACAAGCGAAAACTGAATTACGAATTAACGTGCAAACGTGAAAGATTGAAGTTATGAATTTGAGTACAAATTTTGTTTTAAATGAGTTCCTTTTGAATTACGAGGGAAAACCAAGCTCGGTGCAAATGAGGAATTTGGAACTGCTTGCAGACGAATTGCAGACCCTTCGTAATTATGTCGGTAAACCGATAATAATAAGTTCTGGGCTTAGAAGTTTCCAGCACAATTTAGAAGTTGGTGGCGCAACGCATAGCCAGCATTTATACGGTACTGCTGCTGATTTTAAAGCCGTTGGAATGACAACTTTGGAACTGGCAAATGCAATTGAGCATTTAATAGGTATTGGTCAAATGAAACAAGGTGGACTGGGTATTTATGATACATGGATTCATTACGATATAAGGGGTGAAAAAGCCCGTTGGGACAATCGAAAAAAAAAAGCATGGACAGCTTCGTAGAGGTTTTCCTCGCTTCAATAATATCAACTTTTTTTATATGGTTGGTTGTCCAACCAATATGGAAACAGAATTTTAAAAAACAGCGTTAATGTTTAGAAAGGTTTGGTTTTGTTGGATTATGTGCCATAAGGAACAATTAAAAATATATGGAGGTACGTCTTTGGCTACCTTTTTCAATGTTGGTTTTATGAGTGAAGTTGCAGTTTTCCTTCAAATTATTTTAACAGCTGTAACCATTTGGTACACAATAAGAAAAGGAAGAAAAAAATGAAAAAAATTTTAGAATGGCTTAGCGGGGGTATCATCAAGGATTTGGGCAATATCGTTGATGACCTTACTACCACCAAAGAAGAAAAGGAAATTCTTAAAAATCGTCTTGTAAATATGATTTTACAACATGCTTTAGAGTCTAACAAACTAAAGGCTGCAATAATAGGCGAAGAAGCTAGGGGCAATTTTTTGCAAAGGTCATGGAGACCTATTGTAATGCTTGCTTTCGCTGCTGTCGTTGTCTTTCAGTTTTTTCTATATCCCGTTATAAAGTCTTTTAAACCTGAACTTCCAGAACTTCCAGTTTTGGAACGTCCTTTTTGGGATTTACTTATGATAGGTATAGGCGGCTATGTTGTTGGTCGTTCCGCTGAAAAAATAGTTCCTCAATTGTCATTTAATAAAAGCGAAAAATAATGCAAGTACACAAGACTTTTATCGGTGGAGGAGGAGGGAACTTTGTTCCCATTGCTGCGGGTTCTCCTGATGTGCCTGAGGTTTGGTTAGGAAACGAGGTTCAAAAAGCGTTGGTTAATCCAAAGGATGCTAATACTATTTACATTACAAAAGACGGTGGTGTAGCGGGTGTTGTCAATATGTGGCGTACTGGCGCTGGTGTTCCTAACAACACTGTTGGTTCTGATGGTGATTTGTATTTAAACACTATCACTGATGAATATTACCAAAGGGAAAATGGTATTTATGTTTTAAAAGGTGATTTAACAGGGGCTGACGGCGCTGATGGCGCTGATGGTTCTGGTGGTTTTATTGCTAATGCATGGCTACCAGTTTGGAAGGTCAACGGTTTAACAATGTCTGGCGGTTCTGGTTCTACTGGTTGGCTCGCTGGTAACATTTTTAATTTTACAGCCTATAAGGTCTTAAACGATGTCGCTAACGGTCTTGTAACGGTTGAAGGGCTTCCCTTTCCTTCTTTGATGCGTTCTATTGTACATACCGAGGTTGACGGATTTAGTCAAGCTGTTGATAGTTTCCACGGTCTCGTAAATGATGCTGAAAGCATTATCAATCTTAGAACGTCTATAGGTGGACAATCGGCTAACGCTTCTGGAAGCTTTACAAATGGAATATTAATTGTTACGGGTTCAATCCCTTTAAATATAGCTTAATATGAAAAAGCGCTTTATAACATTTTCATCTTTAATCCTTGTTTGTGCTCTTTCTGCTCAAACAATAGCTGTTGGTGACAATCCAGTTAATGGAACTGTCGGCGGTTCTTTAGCTCCTGCCGACCAAGCGAAATTGGACAATTTGACCGTTACGAGTCCCATTGATTTGGATGCCCTTGTAACGGATTTTGTCCAGAATGGCACAAATGGAACCACCTTTTTTGAAATAGGGACACATGCTACCAATAATATAGAGATTGGCGCCAGTGGTTCACTTGGCGGTACTCCTTATGTTAGAATACAAGGTGGCGGAACAGCCACTCAAAACCCTTTGTTATATTTCACTGATAATCATGCTTCCTTGACCAATTATACGGCTGCTGACGCTTTAGCAGTTGGTGCCACCTCCTTGATTACAAGGGGCATCATGACCGATTATGTAGACGGCGCTGTAGGCGGTGGCGGTGGTATAACTTGGGCTACCCCTGTAAATAATAATATTGTTGCTTCTATTGGTACTGGTTCTTCTTACCAGATAGGTATAGTTCAGGAGCCTTTTTGGATGGGTCATTTTAAATATGTAATCGCACAAGGTGAGGGTCAGGGCGGTAATTTTCAGGTTTTCGACGCTCTTTCCGATAAAAGTTGGCAGTTCGGAAATACCCAGAATTTATTTAATGCGGGTGTTGCTACGAATCCCCTTGACTTTAAATTTGTTTTTGAAAACAATCAAGTTGATGCTTCCCAGTACACTTTAAACCATACTGGTAGTGCCGTAAATCCAAATGATTTGGTTCCGCTAAAGGATTTTGATTTAAATGCACCTCCTGTTGATGAATACGTTTCGGTCACTAATATTCCCTTGGAATGGCATTCTTTTGGGGATTTGGCGAATCCTTCATCTGCTACAGTATTCACTACGGACACTTCAAAACGCCTTAGGGGTGGTAGTGCTAAATATTTGATAAACACAGCGAGTAAACCAACCGTTGATGGCAGCAACGTTAACGATAATGGCGCTTCATGGGAGGCCAATACCGATAAATATTTGGTAATATGGTTTGATGGCGTCAATGTTCACCATTTTTATTTGGATTGATGAGACTTTATATTTTGTTCTTTTTTTTGCTTTCGTTCATTGGTCTGAGTTCCCAGACACTTGACGATATGCTTTTATTGGCTCAACATCAATCAGGTCTTTCAGTTCCTGCCAGCAACTTATATCCTTATAATGATGCTGCCGACCCTAATAATGAAACAAATGCTGTTAATCCAGCTTGGGGCAATGTTTTTAGCAATGCAACGACTTTGACGTACACTTCTGTTTCTGATGGTTTTGGCGGTTTCGCGATAAGGGGCGAAATAGATGGAAGTGACGCTGCAAGGGCAAAAGTCGATTTAGGCTCAATACCAGCGGGAACATATACCCTCACAACCGAAATGAGGGGACAGGGAACAAACGCTCGTATGAGGCTTATTAATCCGACTAATGCAACAATCAGTAGTCAACCTTTGACCACGACAAATTTAGATTGGACGCCCATGAGCGTTACCATGACCGTTTCCTCTACTGCAAATATTACCCTAAACATAGATTTCTTTTCATCCACTGAAGCTTCTGGGCAGGCGGTTGAAATTAAATTTATTTCAATAACACTTTGATGAAAAACCTCTTTATTTTATTTGTACTTATGTTTCCTCTGTTTGTTCTTTCTCAGACACATTTGGATGAAATACAAAATCTTGATGAAACCGGAATAGATTGTGGTGGTTCAAGTGGAAACCCATGTGTAAACGGCAAGGCTATAAAAGCCTATCCCTCTGCTGAGGGAGCGGGTAAATATGCTACAGGAGGTAGGGCGGGCGTTGTTTATAAGGTTACAAATTGCAACAATAGTGGATTGGGTTCTTTGAACTATGGAATGACCCAGATTTCAGGCGCAAGAATCATTGTTTTTCAAGTAGGTTGCTTAATAGACAAACTTGAGCAGGAAACGGTAATAACGGACAATAACATATCCTTATATGCCCAAACTGCCCCATCTGATTCTGGGGGAGTAACCTTAGCAAACGGAAATTATTATTGGAGGGGTGACAATTACATATGCACCAATATGCGTTTTGCCTCTGGTGATTTTGGATACAAGGACGCACAGGGCAATATCGTTGATTCTAGCGCTTCCCTTCAGGGCACGGCCGACGCCGTTGGCCTAAGGGATGTGAATAGGGCAATTTTTTCGTTCAACTCCGTTAGGTACGGTGTTGACGAAAACATGAGCGCTTCCCATAGTAACTATATTACCTTTTCACATAATATCATAGCCCTTGCATTGGCTTATGCGAATCATGGTGATGGTAATGGATTGCATTCAATGGCTGGAATCATAGATAAATCGAATTCCCCGGGTTATGTATCACACCTAAAAAACTATGCTCCTCATAATGATAGTAGAAATTTAAGAAGTTCCCAATCCGTTTACGAAATGATAAACGATGTATTTTACGGCTTTAGAGGCCAAAATACATTTGGTTCTGGACAGACTTTTAGTGCCATGTACAACCATTGGCAAAAAAGAACAGGTCAAGATGTTTACAATGGGCAGACTTTTGCCCAACAAAATGACGCTACTTGGGGTTTTGGTGGTGCTGTTTATTTTGAGGGCAATACCAGAAACCATTCGGTAAATGTAATGTTTGATGCCGATTATGATACTGAGGTTGTTGCCTCCCGTGAGCTTGCTTTTAGTAGCGGTCCGATGGTAATTTGGAACTCCACACAAGTTGTTGATTCCGTACTTGCCTATGCTGGCGCCCTTCCAAGGGATGCTATAGATTTAGAGGTAATTGCCGATTATTCTAATGATACTGGACATTTTATAAATTCCCAATCAGAAAAGGGAGGTTTTCATCCCGTTGCACAGGGCACTCCGTGGCCTGATGTGGATAATGACGGAATAGATGATAATTGGGAATCCCTTAATGGTCTCAATGTGGGTCTTGATGATGCTATGGACTATACATTGAGTAATGAATATCCAAACGTCGAATTATGGGTACATGATTTAGACCCTAGATTAAAGGGTACTGTTTCACAACCGCCTGTGGTTGCTTCTTCAAGTCTAATTAAGGCTAACAGGTCAATAATTAATGGTAAAAGGTTAAAGCTTAATAATTATTAAAAAAAAATAAGATATGTGCTGTCAAGAAACAATAGAAGACTTTAAAAAAGTCGAGTGTGTTTTAAAATCTAAATTAAAATCCACTAAAGGAAAGCCTAATAGGGTTCTTTTTTCCGATGCTGAAATAAAATCAAAGATTGTAAATAAACCTTTGGATGACAAGACCTTTTATTATGGTATTTTAAGTGTAGGCAATGGTGGTACTGCTACTTTAGTTCTATATGGTGGTGCCGAATATAATATTGTTGCCAACAATCAAATTATTGAATTGTTCCAACACATAAAAGATGTAACTGGTAGCAACCTCCATTTTAGGGGTTGGTCGTTAACTCTTGAATAAATTTTTTTGTGGTCATCGTTACTTTTAGGGCGTGGTTTTAATACTGCGCCTTTTTTGGCCTTTTACTTCAGAAGGATTACGTTAAATAACTTCTTTTTTTTTGGCCATTTTAGTAATTCCCGTTAATTCTCAAAACATATGGGGCTGACCTGGTTAATTAATAACGTTAAAATTAGTGCAGCTCAATTAAGACCGGTTAGAAAAACAACGTGAAATGAATATTGATATCAGAAATTTAGAAGAAAAATCTACGGTAATTATTTCTAGAATTAAAGAGGACTATAGGTATATAAACACAAATATTGATGCTGCTAAACTTTGTATCAGAAATTTTCCTTCTTTAAAAAAAGAGGTTGAAACATTAAAGGAGGACAATTATTTATTGGATTACAAACTAAAAACTCTTGTTGATGCACTCAAAACTTTAAATATAAATCCAGATTTTGACCAGATGGAAAAAAATTATGCAGAAGCGAAGCGGAGGCATAATAAACACTTTTCCCATTGATTTGCTTGCAAATCACCCAAATCTTACCAGCAGACTTTAATCGACTTTACTGGAGTGATTTTTCCGGGGTCATAATGATCCTGGTAATAAAAATCACGATAGGTCGATTACCTACTTTTTATGCCGATTTATCGGCTAAACTTTGTTCCAAAATAAAGCGCTCTAAGAGCCTTTTTTTTGTTCCTTGTTGTCCAGTAACAAGTTTTCAAGTGATGCGCTCAGCGTTGTGAAAAACCACCAAATTTTGGATTTCAATCTTTGGTTTTGAATCCATGACCTTGAAATTTTGGAACGGTATAACCCCCTCTTAAGTTTTTTTTCTTGAAAACGTGTAGCACGCCACAAGTAACACGTGCTACCGTATACCATATTTTACATGTTTTTCGCTTTATATTACTAATTACCAAGCATTTACAAAAAAACGAATTTTTTCAATTCGGAAAATCAAATGGTAACCTCTAATCACTTGATAATTAAATGTTTAAACCTTAAAATTGGCTAACTAGCGATAAATCAATTAGTTATTCATAACATATTAATAATCAGGTAATTATAATTATCATCTTAATACTCTGGTAATCAATTACTTACAATTTTTATTTTTACTCATTGAAAATCGTAAACATTTTCTTATTAGTTTTGGAGAAATAAACGTTCTCTGAAATACTGAATTTTGCCTATTTGAATGTACTAAAACATTCAAAAATGAATACATATCTAATTACACCTTATCAAAAAAAGCCTTATTTATTAAAAGTTCCAAAGGCAATCACTATGATTGCTTTTGAATCCGCGCTTTACAATAAGCATAAGAATTACTATGATTCACATCTTTTATCTACAATGCCAGAAATGGAGTTGGATGATAAAGGAATCTTTAAAGAGTCAAAGTAATGTTCGATTCTCTAAAGATTAGGGTTACCGGTACTAGAGGCAGAGTGATTAAAGTGCGCATTAAAGAATCTGATTTTTACTTCGTTGAAAATCTTATGGATTCTTTATTATCTAGTCGAATTAAAATCACTATTGATGGAAAATCCATTTTAAATCTATAAAATGGAATGTTTTTCTACAGGCCAATTACTTGTTTTTTATTTCTTCATGATGGCTTTAGGAAGTGGATTAACACTTGCTGTTTTATACATTTTTAAAATGTATCATCATGATTGATTTAAAGGAAGGTGATTTTTTTAGAAAAAAAGGTCAACGAAAATGGCGCTTCATTTCAAAGCTTGTTAAGTTCTCTGAAAATGAATGTAGCCGTTTTAATCATCCTATTGGAACTTTTTTAGTTTGTGCTAGAGATTGTTCAGAAATAATTGTGACACCTTCAGAAGAAGTTGAAATTTTTAACACTTTTAATGTTTTAAGCGGAAACTAATGATTAAAGTTGTTTTTAACGCTTTACCACATTTGGATGATGTGAAAGACCGACATGAGGATATTAGCGACCTTCAAAACGTTTTGTTTGCTCGAATGAATAATTTTATTCAGATGGATGAAGAAGCTAAAGTTCCTAGAGCTTTTATCACTAAAGAAAAATTCGATTTTGCTTTAAGTGAATATTATAAGGGAATAGAGAAAATTTTTACAAAAGGAGAAATATAATGTTATATTTTAATTTTACTAAGGATTTATTAGACCTTTTAAGTGCAAATGACATAGATTTAAACCGAGATGGAAACATCTCTTTTTTTTAATCGCCTATTTGTACTATAATTTATATTATGTAAAATAGAATATGTGAAATGTAGATTCAATGCGGTTTTCTTTCCCTTCTATCGGTTTAAACAAACCATATTCTCCTACAATAAACTAACAGCTATGCTTTCGGTTCTGACTTTAATTTCTCAAAAGACATAAAGAAATTGATCCATATATTTCTAGAAATCCTAAGAATCAATGGTAATGCTATAAACATGATTATAACGATTAAGCCATACGTGGTAATCAAGCTTAAATCAAAAACTAGGTAGGACAACACAAATGCCAAGCTTGCAAAGGCAAGTCCAACAGGATAGCTCACATACATGGCCCCATAGAAAAAAGAAGGTTCTATTTTATACTTTGTGTTACAATGACTGCAGCGTTCTTCCATTTTTAAAGTACTCGACAATTTATACGGATTCTGCTCTGTGTACATGCTTTCATTTTGACAAACAGGACATGTTCCAGTAAGTATACTATATAATTTGGTACCTTTTAAAAATTTCATACTGAACTCTTTATAACACTGTATATTAATGATTTGCGAAGTAAAATTAACTTCTACCCTTTCGTTTTTGCTTTGCAAAGGTAGCTACTTGTTTAGAGAAAATAGTAACACAATTAGCCCTAATTATTGTACTTTTAGGACATTATTCTCGTATGCAACACATTCCCATACTAAACATTGAACAGTTTGAAAAGGAAGAATCTCTGGCGGATTTTTATAGCAATGACTTGCAACAACATTTAAAAAAGAATGCTCAAATCATTCATAAACCTCATAAGCATGACTTTTTTCTTTGTGTGCTGTTCTGTAAAGGTTCAGGTGTTCATGAGATTGATTTTAATACTTATCCAATACGGCCAGGGAGTGTATTTTTCCTAAAGCCAGGGCAAACCCATTTCTGGAATTTTGACAGCACTCCGGAAGGTTATATTTTCTTTCATACTCCTGACTTTTACGAACTTTACTTTCTGAATAGGAAGCTTAGCCAATTTCCGTTTTACTACTCCCTTAAAAACCCACCAGACCTTGTTTTAAAGTCGGAAGAGCTAGCAAGCATGGCAGCTCGCTTCAATGAAATCAATATTGAGTATTATAATGATTCTACATATAAAAAACAGAAGCTTATCACTCTTGTAAACCTTACCTATATTGACTTAACACGACATTACGCAAATTATGAGCCTATAAAAAAAGTGTTGTCGTCTACCTATTTACAAGCATTGGAACGTTTGGAAAGTAACATTGAAAAATGCTATAAAACGGAAAAGTCTGCAAAATTTTATGCAGACAAATTACACATTACCCCTAAGCACCTGAATAGAATTACCAAGGTAACTTTGAACAAAACTACGACAGAATTAATCACTGAACGAGTTCTGCTAGAAGCCAAACGACTTATAGTACACTCCGGTAACTCCTTAACTGAGGTGGCAGAAAAATTGGGGTACGAAGACTATGCCTACTTCTCCAGAGTTTTCAAATTAAAGACAGGCAAGACACCATTAGAATTTAAAAAGAACTACCAATAACATATTCAAAAAGCGCTACTGCATGATCAACACAGGGATATCCAGTTTTTTTGCAATTTGTCTGGCTGAATCTGGCTGAAATGACAGTCCTTTTGTTTGCTTTTTGGTAATACAAAATAACTGAGTGTTGGTTTTCAGTACATAAGAGGCCAATCCGTCCAAGGCATTGGTTCCTTCAGAAAATACATAGGAAACGGTTTCTTTTGAACTGGTCTCTTCCTCTACCGGCTTATCTTGAGGGCTTCGAACGCTAAAAAGTTTTAGCGGTTTTGTTGTTTGCTTGTTTAAATCATTAATGACCCCAAGATTGCTTTCTTCAACTTTATTTCCATAAATACCCAAAGAGATATCCTTAAAGGAATGTAGTTTATGGTCCTCTCCCACAATTAATACGTTCACATTACAATCGCTCAATACAAATTCGGTAATGCCATTGCCAAGGAAGTTGGCCAGCTTAGACTTTCGCTTCCCAAGAACTACTATATCTGGCTGTGAATCAGATAGATGTTCTTTAATCGAGCCTTTGATATTACCATAGGCAATTCGGGAAGTTATTGGAAAATCTTCTTTTTTACTAATTTTTTGGATGAGCTCTTGTAACTGTGCCTTTGTGGTTCTGTTATCCTCATGTATGGCCCGCATTGCGGACAATTGGTTTTCATATTTAACCACATCGGTTGGCGCTTTTACATATAAGACCTCTACCCTTCCATCAATTACTTTGGCTAGCTGTATAGCATTGGTCAAGGCAATTTCAGAAGCTTGGGATAAATCCATTAACACCAAAAGTTTGTATTTGCCACTGTCGTTTTTAATACTCATGATTTTGTTGTTTTATGCTAGTTTGTAGGAATATTTTAAAGATAATACTATTACTATCATCATATAACAGTTTAACTTTTGATTAGTAAAAGTATAACATTTAACACCCCTACCCTTTTCATACAAATACAGTTAGTGAATGATATAAGAAAAGAGACCAATACAATATTTTCCTTGATGATTTGGAATTAACAAGATGCCTGATAAAAACTATCTAATGGAAATACAAAAAAGAATTAAAAAAGATGCTTTATTTTCTTGACCCATTTTATGGGAATGTTATACGGAGCGTAGCGTATGGGGATATCTATCCAATTGGGTTTTCGAATAATAGCTTTTTTATGAGAGAACAGGTCAAAGGAATGTTTACCATGATATCTCCCAATTCCTGACTGCCCTACCCCACCAAATGGCAATCTTTTATTGGTTATTTGCACAACGGTATCATTGATTACCCCACCACCAAAACTATACTTGGCTATAATTCTTTTCTGAAACTTTTTATTGGTGGAAAATACATACAGCGCCAAAGGATTTTTATATTTCATGACATACTCATGAATATCTTCTCCTGAATCATAGGAAATGATGGGAAGTATAGGGCCAAAAATTTCACCTTTCATCAAGTCATCTTCAAAGTCAGGTTCATCTACTAATGTTGGCTCTATGAACCGTTCCGTATCATTACAAGTTCCCCCAAAAAGTATGTTCTCTCTATTGACCAATCCTTTTAGCCTATTATAATGACTATCTGTGGTTATTCTGGCAAAATCACTGGATTCTTCAATTTGGTCTCCATATAACTTTCTGATATTACGTTTCAAGGCTTCTACAAGTTCAGTTTTCACCTTCTTTTCAACCAAAATGTAATCAGGAGCAATACATGTCTGTCCGGCATTTAAAAACTTTCCCCAAACAATCCGTTTTGCTGCCAACTTAATGGACGCGGTCCCATCCACAATGCAGGGGTTCTTTCCACTTAATTCTAAAGTAACCGGGGTAAGATGTTCCGCCGCACTTTTATAAACAATTTTTCCTACTCGGGTGCTGCCCGTAAAGAAAATGTAATCCCATTTTTTTTTCAAGAGTTCTTGTGATACAGGAATTCCACCTTCAACAACGCTAACATATTCTTTTGGAAATATCTTTTTAATTATTTCTGCAATAAGTTTAGAGGTTGTGGGAGTCAATTCTGAAGGTTTAAGCACTACCGTGTTACCTGCCGCTAAAGCTCCTATCAATGGAGACATAGTCAATAGAAATGGGTAGTTCCAAGGGGCAATGACCAATACATTACCATATGGTTCTGAATGTATCCAATCTGAAGAGGGAAAATTTGTCCAAGTAGCACTAACCTTCATCGGCTTGCTCCAAAACTCAATATGATCAAGGATATATTTTATTTCTGAAAGCACCATTTGTGTTTCTGTGGCAAGTGCTTCAAATTTTGGTTTTTTGAAATCTGCGTATAGGGCATCGCAAATAGCATCTTCATTAGCAATCAATTCCTTTTGCAACCGTTTTAGAAATTGTCTGCGGTAAGCAACACTCTTTGTTTGCTGTGATGCAAAGAATGCTCGTTGTTCTTGTACCAAATTTTCAATCATGTAATTCCAGTTAGCCCTTCCTTGTATCCATAATAGTGAAGGAGAATTCGGATAAAATTCAGGAATCTAAAGTTACAGCAGATAAAAGAATATTGCTAATTCCTTTCTAGCTTTTGAAATTATCATATCTATACAACAAAAAAGCACCGATTATCGGTGCTTTTTATGACAAATATTGTTTTAATATTATAGTGTAACCTCTTCCATATTTCCATTGGGCAAAGTGATAGTGGCTAGGTTATCACAAGTGCCATCGCCAAAATCAACGGTAATGATGAAACCATTTTTGGCTACTCGCATACTTCCGCTGGTTAGATTGGCACAAGTAAAATTGCCAGTTAGATCACTTACAGTCTCTATAACATAAGTATTTCCATCTGCTTGTACCTGCCAATTTCCAGACAGACTAAACGTGCTTGTTTCTAGAATTTCGCCAAAACTAAAACTGAAGGTTTTGGTTCCGCTTTCAGAAATAATACTTTCATCTTCCATTTCAATGGACATTTCACTGGTGACAGTAAATGAAATGACATTCTGTTCAAGACTGCTCGTCAACACATAATTTCTGGTTCCATTGATTTTAAGATTGCCAATATAAAAATCAGCATAAGTTGCTGTAAAAGCTGTAGATTCATTACCTACTTGGTATGTAACAGTCAAACTACCATTAATGTTTTCTGTACCGTTGAGAGCACAATTGTTGAACGTAACAACAAAACCTGTTTGTGAATATTCGGTTGAATAACAATCATTAGCTTTATTAGAGGATTTTCCTGCAACTGCGTTATTTGCAAAAAGTTCCGCCAAAACGCTATCTACAGCACCGGCAGCTTCATCCGTTTCTAAAATATTTTGTAATTCGGTTTGCGTTAATTCTACGTCATCTCCTGAAGAAACACCATCTTCACTACAGCCTTGTAAGAAAAGAAAGGCGAAAGCGGCAATTGATAATGCATGGATTATTCTAGTTAGTCCATTCATGATACTAAAGTTATGGGGTTATGCTCCACTAACGGAAAGTGAACTTTTTTAGTGTGCTTTTCTTTGTTTTATCGATGAACTGCTTCCTAGGAAAACAACCCAAATAAAAGCCAGTTTTAACCCTAAATCACTTCAACAATATCAGTTTGATTGGCATTGAACTGCATTCTTTTTCCAGACCAATATGAAGCAGCAGCCAAATGGGAAGGTTTAACAGCATTTAGTCCAACATCTATAGGTGCTGTGAGCTGTGCTCCTGTTTTAATGGCATCAAAAAAGTTTTTGACATGCGCATAGGTAAGATTTTCATCATTTTCAAAAACAACTGGGTCACCTTTGTGTGGCGTATAGATATATCCGGCTCTAAAAAGCTCCAATTGACCTTCGGTGCCATGAAAAAGGACAGAGTCATGTTGGTTTTTTACTGGCATAACACTGCATTCAAAAGTAAAGTTCCACCCTCCTTTATATTGAATAATGGTATTCACGGTATCTGGATTGGTTCTGTCATCTTTAAGGTGATATATACCTCCTGTTGTAACTGCATTCATAGGGTCTGTATCATCCATCATCCATTGCGCCACATCACCCCAATGGGTCAGGAGATCAGATAGGATGCCTGTTCCATATTCCTTGTAATGGCGCCAACCATCATATCTTGGCCAGTAGTAATCCATTTTTTGTGAAGGTCCAAGAAATGTTTCCCATTTAAAGTTATTGGGCATAGGTTGTTGCTCCAATAATCTTCTTTGCCAGCCAAAATTGCTCCATACAGCTCTAACAAAGACCATATCGCCCAATTTTTTGGAGCCTCCAAAGAATTCTTCCTTTACCCTCTGATACATCTGTCCGCTTCGTTGTTGGGTACCCGTTTGGCAAACAACCCCGCTATTGGCTACCGCTTCTTTTAGCATAGGTCCCTCGTTGTAGTGCAAGGTTACGGGTTTCTCTAGGAGTAGATGTTTTCCTGTTGCTAAAATTCGGATTGCATAATTTTTATGTAAATGATCAGGTGTGGCCAACAGTACCGCATCAACGTTATCATTGGCCAATACTTCTTCCAAATCATAGGTCATTGGAATTTTGCCCAACTCCAAATAATCCGTTGTTCTTTTTACTTGCTCATCCCAAACATCGCAAAACATTATTGGTCTTACTTGATTGGTCTTCAACATTTCTCCAAGCACCCATCTTCCGCGCCTCCCCGCTCCTACTACTGCAAGGCCTATTTTATCATTAGACCCAAGAATATTTCCATAAGATGCTGCGGTCAAAGCCGCAGCTCCAGTTCCTATTATAAAGTCTCTTCTCTTCATCTTATTTTGGTTAGAAATTATTCAACGGCAGGAGTTGCATGGAGTAATTCCATACCAATGGAGGTTCTTGGTTTAAAACCTTTCCAATTCCCTGTATTTGCATCAGGTTCAACATTTAAATATTCCTTATAGTCAGCACCTTTTAATTGAATACCTAAAAATGCTGTGATAAAGTGTTGGTTAACATTATTGATACGTCTCATGTCCCAAACGGAATCTGCATATCTTAAATATTCATCTATATGTAATCCGGGTTTCATAGTAGCTGGCGCAGGAGGGTTTGGTGCTACATTATGCCTTGCATTTATGTATGTCAATAAATAGCGATCACTGTTTATCGCTCCTTCATAAATGGCCTTAATACCTTTTTCATATCCTGAAATATCATCTTGACTACCTGCCACAAAAAGCGTAGGTGTTTTTAAACCTGCCAATCCGTTTGCATCCCATACGCCATTGGCCATGCCCCAAGGTGCTAAAGCTACAAACGCTTTAATTCTTGGGTCTATGGAATTCTTATACGCTTCATTATCCATGCCTCTTTTATCCAGGGCATCGCTGCCGCCGGTCATCGACTTAAAAAAGCCCAAAGCACCGGCACTATACCCTGCTCCACATGTATTAAGACCTCCATATCCTCCCATAGAATATCCAATAAGTCCTGTTTTGTCCGTATCCACCAAACCTGCTAAAAAATTGTCGCTTCCAGCAGAAGAAAGTCTATCTACTTCATTAAGGACAAATAGTTGGTCCAATGATCTATTCGCCAATGTGCTGGTGAAATTTGCAGCATCTTTATAGGTAGAATCTGTATGATCAATAGAAACGACCACGTAGCCTTTTGATGCCAAGTTTTCTCCTAGGTAGGTAAACAAAAATCGCGAACCAACATATCCATGAGATAAAATTACGAGAGGGTATTTTCCATCGTCTTTAATGGCAACGGCATCTCTCAAAGCTCTTCCCTTAAAGGTAAATGGAGTAACCGGGCGACCTTCTGCCCCATTTCTTCCTAGCACCTGAGTATACGTTTCAATTTCTTTCACTCCTTCTGGCACTAAAGCTGGATACCACACTTCTATAGTAATTGGCCGATCATACGTCTCTCCTTTCCCCTCTTTAATGCTTAAAACATCCAGTTGGTCTTTGTTGACTAAATCTATGGTTTGTACTCCCACTCCATAAGTTCCTCGAGTGGTAAGTTCAGGAGCATCTGGTAAGGCATCTCCGATAAGAAATTCATCTTGCGAGTATGAATTATGAATTAAACTTAAAAAAAGTATTGTGAAAAAAGAAAAACAAGTGTTATTGGACATTTTAAGGGTTATTTTATATGTTCTTAAATGTAGTGAAATTATGCGCGAAATTTAAATACCGAAGTTGTTCTTGCCTATACAACATAACTCACAGCAAATAATATTAAATAAATTGTTTTTACTTTACATAAAAAAATGCTGAAAAAAAGAAATTGTGCTATGAAAACATTTAAAGAATTTTTCCTCCTCTTGATATTCACACTACTAATAGTTTCATGCAATATCGATGATGGTGTAGAAGGTATTCCACCTCCAAATTTTGATGTAATAGGCCTTTGGGATTTAGTTGAAGTTAATGTCAATCCTGCTCAGGATTTGAATATGGATGGAACCGCATCTACAAATTTGATGGATGAACTTGATTGTATTTCTGGAACTCTATTAATTGATGGAGATTTGGTTTGGACTTTTGAACAATCCAATTTAGACATCACTCCAATAACCAACGATCAGTATAGCATAGGTTGCTCAGATACCAACTCCGCTACAGGCACTTGGTTCTCAGATGAGGCTGAAGTAACTTTTGATGGCAATGATGCTTTGACAGCACTTAGAATTTCTGGAAATCAATTGGTTAACGAGGTAGGTGAAGATCTTCCTGGAATACAAAGTTTTGCCTATGTACGAAGGGTGGTAAACTAAGTATTTGTATCTTTTAGTGTCAGTAAACTCTTTTTTGATATCAGATGCAATAGATTATGTTCAGACTCTTGTTTGTTTTGGTTTGTCTTTGTTTGTGCTTCCCGAAACTATATGGGCAGGGAAACCCCATTAAGATTGTTGAAAAACCATCTAATAACAGAATTACTTTTTTTGCCGTTAACGAAACATATAAAGATTATGATGTTCTATTTGAAGTAAGCGGCAAGAATTTTAGACAAAGTGCTGCAAGGCCTAGGTTGATTCGTGTTCCGGCAACATCCAAAGTACATTTAAAAACCATTGTCCTTTTTAGGGATAAAAAGCCTGTATACACTAAAAAACTTTCTGTAAACGATAGTTTATCCAAAAGAGCACTTAAAAAGGAATTTGAAATTTTGGATATTCCACCTCCTAAGATAAAACCAAAGAAGCAGATTACCATTTACACTACCAATGAATGTGATACTTGCGATAGCATAGTGACTAAGCTAACGAATGAAAACTACATTTTTAGGAATGTTTTGCTCAATGAGAATCCAGAGGTTAAAACACAGGTTGGTGGTTTTTTAGCTAAATCGCCTGAAGAGATGGATACTATATCCAGTCCGATTATTAGTTTGGGAGGCAAACTTTATAGCTGGATCAAATCCTATTCAGAATTGAAAGAAGAACTAAATAAAGAATAGATAAAAGTATTATTCTGGTTTTTGGGCTAAGAGTATCCACATCTGTTTATCTTCTTCTCTTTCCCATTTTCCGTGATTTTTTATTTCAGAAATAATAGTGAAACCGGCTTGTTCCAATTCTTTACGAACGTAGTTAGCACCCAATGAATGGGCGCTAACTTGTTCTTGTCTTGATTTATTTCTTACTCTTTTCTTTAGCTTTTCCATAAGCATCAACTTTCCGCCTGGCTTTAGAGCACTTTTCACATGTTGAAGGATTTGTTCATGAGAATCCATTTCATGATAGGTATCCATAATGAAAACTATGTTCAATGAATTGCTTGGCAGTTTTGGGTCATCATAATCTCCTAAAACTGTTGTTATATTGGTTAGATTCCTCTTCTCAGCATTACCTTGTAAAGTTTCTAAGCGGTCGTTTCTTACATCAACAGCATACACTTTTCCGGTATTTAATACTTTTTTAGCCAAGTGAATGGACAAATAGCCTTCGTGACAACCAATATCCGCAACTCTATCTCCTTCCTTAACTCCAGCCATTTCTAGCAAAGCAGAGGTTTTCATCCAATCATCCCGTTCCAACCAATCTTGCTCTGTATATTGGGAATGCAGGCCCAGTATGGAGATAAGACTTAACAATAAAACGAGATGAATGGATTTTTTCATTATTAAATTGAGATTTAATCTTCAATAAGACCTTGTCCTTCGATCCATGGAGCCCCGGCTGCCTTCAATTCTGCTTCAAGGGAAGGGAGTGTATTTTTTACAAGTACACTTAATTCCTTTTTAATTGATTTTAGTTGACCATCAGCTCTTTTTAAAGCAATCTTGTGGTTTCCAGTAGGCCCGTAAGTATTTCTTAATGCAACTAAACCAATAAAACTGCCATCGCCAGGAGTTGGTGGGTTCTTCTCTCCTACTTCATTTTTAGCAGGACTACCATTCATCTGTTTACTGAGTGATTGTAAGAGTGTTTGGGCATTATAAATTTTTGAGGCCAGCGCTGCAGTTGGTGTTTCAGCTTCATCCATAGCACGTTTCATTGCATTTACTCTAGCAATCGTTTTTTCCAAAATGGAACCCGTTGCTGTCAAATCTTGTTGGAAGTCTTGATACATACTTCTAAACGCATCAATTTCTGTTGTTGGTTTAGCTGGCAAAGCTCCCTTGGATAACGGTTTAACTTCAAAAGATTGAGCACTTGAAAGCTGTTTTAACTCTCCATCTACACGTTGATATAATTCAACAGAATATGTCCCTGGAGTTGCTAAAAACGGTGATCCGAAAAAATCGTCGTCATCACTTTTTGGATTCTTTAGCTTTATTCCAGTTCTATCGGCATAGGTAAGGTCCCAGGAAACACGATTGAACCCTTTCTTATTTGTTCCACTTACGGTATTGACCACTTTCCCATTGCCATCCTTTACAAGAAGCAGTACTGCTGATTTCTCCTGATTTTTTTCTTTTTCCAAAGCTTCCCAACCTGGAAACGAAACATTGCTTTTTTGTTTATTGAGTACTTTTTCCTTCTCTGTTCTTGCATCTTTTAAGGTTTTTAGTTTCTTTGGCAAGAAATAAGTAAACGTTGCTCCGTAGGCAGGGTTTTTTGCAGAATACTCTGAATTCCCTTGACCATAAATCTCATCCTTTTCAATATACCAGTACGCAGGCTTTACTTTAAAAAGAGTAGTTTCTGCCATTTTAGAGGTGTCAAAATCACGTAACGGCGAAATATCGTCTAAAACGTAAAAACCTCTACCAAAAGATGCCCCTATTAAGTCATCTTCTCTTCTTTGAATGGTAATGTCTCTAAAAGATATGGTAGGCAGGCCACCTTCAAGCTGCAGCCAACTGCTTCCGCCATTGCTGGTAAAATAAATGCCGTACTCTGTAGCAGCAAACATAAGACCTTTCTTTTTATGGTCTTGAACAACTCTCCATGTAATCAACTTTTTAGGCAGATTTCCATTAATAAATGTCCAGCTATTTCCTTTGTCGGTACTTTTTAAAAGATATGGCTTGTAATCTCCAGCTTTATGATTGTCCAGCACCAAATAAACAGTGTTGGCGTCGTATAAATCAGCACGTACATCATTCACAAAAGCTCTGTTTGGAACTCCTTTGATATTTCCTAACATTATTTTCCTCCAAGTTTCTCCCCCATTTTCAGTCACCTGAAGAATTCCATCATCCGTTCCAGCATAGATAAGACCTTCTTGCAAAGGTGATTCCGCCAAAGACGTTATGGTGTTGTAATTGGACATTGCACCTACATCCCATGGATTGTCCCAACTTTGTTGTCTTCCCAAAATAGGCAAGGTTAATCGTTCTTCGTTTCTAGTTAAATCTTGGGAGATTGAAGTCCAATCATCTCCTCTATTATCAGATTTCCACACACGGTAAGATGCAAAATACAATCTTTGCGGGTTATGAGGACTTACCAGAATTGGTGCATCCCAATTAAAACGTTCATGTGGCTCACCTTCCGAAGGTTGCGGTTGTATAAAAACAGTTTCTCCAGTTGTTTGGTCAATTCTCCACAGCCAGCCTTGTTGAAATTCACCATAAGTGATATCAGGATTGCCTGGTTCTGTCGCCGATTGATGACCATCAGCCCCCAAAGTAATCCACCAATCGGAATTTAATATTCCTGCTTTGCTCCTTGTTCTGGATGGGCCACCATGAGAACCATTATCTTGTGTTCCTCCATAAATATTGTAAAAAGGTGCCGAATCGTCTACAGCAACCTTATAGTATTGCGTAAGAGGCAGGTTCCCAAAAAACCTCCATGTTTTTGTTAAGTCATAAGATTCATAAAGCCCCCCATCTGTGCCAAAAAGCACATAATTTGGATTTGATTTTTTAAAGGCCATTGCATGACTATCCACATGCTTCTTTTCCTCATTCATAAACTCAAAATGCTTCCCGTGATCATTAGAAATTTGCACGGTATTGCTCATTAAATACAACTTACCTTGTTGATGGGGCGAAGCATACAGTTCTTGGTAATAGTGAGGCCCAGTTCCACCAGAAACGGCATCTGATTGTTTCGTCCATGAAGCTCCTTGATTATTTGTAATGAACAATCCTCCTTTTTTGCGGTCCAATTCAATAGCCGCGTATATGGTTTCATTATCAAATGGGGAAATCGCCAAACCAATTTTACCTAAGTTCGATTTAGGTATTCCATTGGTCAATGCTGTCCAAGTTTCTCCACCATCCGTACTTTTATGTAAGCCCGAGCCAGGACCTCCACCCATATAAGCTGCCACGGTTCTATGTCTGTCCCATGTAGCAGCGTATAAAACATCTGGATTGGTATGATCCATTACAATATCTGTGACTCCTGTCCATTCACTATTCCCAAGTGTTCTTTTCCATGTTTTGCCACCATCTGTGGATTTGTAAAAACCACGCTCTCCACCTTTACTCCAAAGAGGTCCTTGTGAAGCAACCCAAATGATATTGGAATTTTCTGGATGAACTATAATTTTTGAAAGGTGCTCAGAAGTTTTAAGCCCCATATTCTTCCAAGACTTTCCTTCATCATGGCTAACGTAAATACCGTCGCCAAAACCGGAGTGTCTTCCCCCTACATTTTCACCTGAACCCACCCAAATTGTGCTTGGATTGTTAGGGTCTATGGTAACACACCCAATAGAATAGCTGGATTGCTTATCAAAGATGGGTTTCCAAGTAGTACCGGCATTGGTGGTTTTCCATACGCCTCCAGAACCCACTGCCACATACCAAACACTTTCATTGGTTGGATGTATTGCAATGTCAGCTATACGACCCGAAGTTAAAGCAGGTCCAAGGCTTCTAAACTCCAATCCATCAAAAGTAGTGGAGTCTGGTGTTTGTGCTGTTAATTGAAAAGTAAAAAGGATAAATAAGAGTAGCTTGAAGAAAATTTTTGAGTTGTGTTTCATTTGTTGATTTTTTGGTCAAATTAGCACGGTAAGATAACCAAAAGCAATAGGCTTAATTCTAAAAAATATGTGAAAAAAAATCTTTCTTTTAAAAAAGATATGAACTACTTTCTATCGCTTAATCTATAAACAAACTTTAACCCACTCCAGTCCTCATCAATAGCGGCCACTTTAACATCCACAAGCCCTATAGACAAAAGGTGTTCTCGAATAGGTTCACGTTTTAAGTCTGTTTGTATGTTAGAGGAACCTTTGGGCCAACTAACCCATAAAGAGGCATTTGTTTTCAAACTGTTTTTACAGCTGTCGGCCAACGCGATGAGCTCTTTAAAAGAAGTACAGAAAAGGTGAATAAAATCGGCAGATTCCGGTTTTTGATTTTTTAGGAAAGTTACATTCTCAGGAAAACCTTCAAATAGTTTGAAATAATGTTTGGGTTCATTTACCAGAAGAATCAAAAATCCATCTTTAATACCTAGTTTTTTTGAAAGTGGTGTTCCTGAATACCCAGCTGGCATACCATTGTTAGTTTAGTTTTTCTGGAATTTCATCTTTTGAAGTAATACGCCATTTATCATCGTAGATGGAACGATATCTAATTTCAAAATCAAAATCTTTGGAATACAATTCTTCTAAAACTAGAAAAAAGGTATCATAATCCTCTTTGTTTCCGTCAACTTGCAAAATATTTCGAACGCCACCAGCTGGAATTGCTAAACCTCGGTTTATGCTAGCATTGTTTAAAATGGCAATACTATCCATGGACCGGAAATTGGCTTTTAGAAAATCTTTGAATTCCATGTTATGCGTTCTCCCTTTATAAAATAGAATTGTAGTATCTATTATTGCAGGACCTACCCCGTGATTGACCAACTGAAAAGAATATACATTTTTTGATCCAATTTCTGAGGTTTCAATCATTAAATAAGGCATGGCGGAAAGACGACTCTGCTTTTCCATAATATTGGTCTGTCTCACAAATATGATCAAAGTAATCACACTAATGAACATTGCCACAAGCCCGAAAATCTTATCAGAGGTCCAGAATTTTTTCTTCATCTATTAATTCTATTGCACACTCAAATATAAGAAAGCACTGGATTCTTTTTTGGAATCATAGTAAGATTAAACTCAAGTCTTGCTTTCCACAAAGGTTAACAACCCCATTAATGCTTTTTCAATATTCTTTTTGAATATCTTTTTGCCAAAAAGAGTCATTATTAATTTTTTGATTGGAGACCTGGCCGTCCAAAATAGTTCTATTTCGAGCTCGCAGCTATTTTCAGAAATAGGGGTGAAAATATAGAATTGATAAAACTCATCCACAGGCGGCGGACTTGTTGTAAACTCACCATAAATTAGGCTTCCCTGTTTCACCTCTTTTGTAGCAGTAGTAAAGTTTAAATGCTTTCCGTTAACCACGCAAATATGTTCAGAACCAGTACGTGTCACCTCGTTTTCATTATACTCTAAACGATCTATTCCCTCAGTCCAATTATGCCGGTACGAATAGTTGGTAATATACTCCATGAGTTCCTCTGCCGCCACGGGAAATTCTTTCTTTATTTTTATTTGAGGCGGTTTATCAAAATAAACATTATTGGGTTTATCAAATGGACGCAGTTTCAGTTCACTTGGGTCAATTATGGAATAGATATAATCAATCTCCCTACTGTCATATGAATCCGATCCTTGTCTGAATCTAAAAATTTTACTGGAATAGTACGGGGATAACATGATGTCCAAGGCAAGCGTCCTGCTGATTAGGGCATAATTGTCACTATCAACAGAATTTTTCAATAACCTATGGGCCTCAATCACCTGTTCTCCGAAAGGTTTTCTGGTTCCTTGTACCTCAATATGCTGAAGATTACCACTATGGGCAACTATCTTTAACTGAAGGTTTGGTGCAGTAGCACAAGCATTACAAGGACAAATCCTATTTTTCTCCAGCATCTTAAGATGACTGTAGAAAGCGGTGAACATGGATTCAATCTGCGCTAAAAGATTCTCTTGGGACGGAATATCATTTTCTTTATAGAAGAAAAGGGCATCCCCTTCAATCTCCGCCAATTTCAAATCTTGCGTATTCGCATTGAGAAGAACTTCCAAAAGTTCAGATATTACATGTTGACTATGCTCTACCTCAGTAGTCTGGATAAATTTAGTGTACCCAGATATGTCAGGAATAAACAATAAAGATTTGGACATTTTTTTTGACTGATGGTTTATGTTCAGTTGGTCTGGACACGTTTGAAAAACTTACTGATAGGAGAAATACGGGTTATGGATTTTGTTCCTCCATTTCTTCGAGCATCTGTTTAAAACCAAGTGCAACTCCATTGGTCCAACCAAAGCCATCTTGTGTTTCATATTCTCCTCCACCTGATAATAATGATAGATCTTCTACATTATACTTCTCCATCATCTTCCCTGTATTTTTGTAGACTTTCTCATTTAGTGCCAGCCAACGGGTAATAATTTCCTTAGCTTCATCTTTATATCCATAATTTAAAAGTCCTTTTACCGCAATCCACTGTAAGGGCGCCCAACCATTTGGAGCATCCCATTGTTGCCCCGTATGTTCTAGGGTAGTAACAAGTCCTCCATCTTTCAGGAATTTTGAAATAATTGTGTTCTTGACCTGTTCGGCCTGTTCTGCTTCCGCGACCTCAAAATAAAGTGGAAAAACTCCCGCCAAGGTAAGTTCTGGAGTAATACTCTCTTCTTGGAAATTATAATCATGGTACAGGCCGTTTTCCGTATTCCAGAAATACTTTTGAATGGCTTCTTTTCTTTTATGAGCCATATCCTTAAAACGCTTTCCATGGGATTGGTCTCCTCTGATCAAATATGCTTTTGAAATAGTATTTTCCATAAAGTATAGGAGACAGTTTAAATCTACTGGAAGTATTGAAATGGTTTCCGTTGTACCAAAGACGCCTTTTTTACCAAACCATCTAGAGCTAAAATCCCATCCAGAAGCTGCTGCAGACCTAAGATTGGTATACAGTTGTTTTTTAAGTGAATCTGTTTCTAGCTCACTGGCCAGATGAAGATCTTCTTTATATGCTTCTGGTCTTGGTGTAAATCCTTTATCCCAATAACGGTTTAGGAAAACATTCTCGCCAAGTTTAACCACATGATGATTGCTTTCACCTATTTCTGTATTTTCAACTCCATTCATCCAGAAATTATATTCTTTTAGCAATTGGGGCAGATAACTTTCAAGGGTTTTTTCGTCTTTTCTTGATATAGCGTCAACCATCAATGCAAAAAACGGAGGTTGAGACCTTGTTTTATAGTAATTACGGGTGCCGTTTGGTATAAAACCAATGGAATCGATTAGAAAAGCAAAATTGTCCACCATGTCTTTGGCCAAATCATCTCTATCATCAACCAAAAGACCTTCTAGGGTAAAATAGCTGTCCCAATAATAGATTTCTTGAAACCTGCCTCCAGGAACAACATATTTATGTGGTAATGCTATTCTTGATGAGTATTGTATAACATCATCGGGACCTCTTGTCAGGTTATCCCACATAAAGGTAATATGCTCATACATGGTTCTGGTGGTGTCCGTTTCAAACTCCAATGCAACCATGGATTTATCTTCAAAATTCTTTTCTACAAATTCCTTGAGACTAAAGCCATCCAAATCTTTTTCTAGCAGGTATTCTGCCTCAAGTGCTGATGCATCTTTTTTTGGCACTAAATCAACAAAAGCTTTTGAGTCTTTGAAAATGGCAGCTAATTGTACATCTTCAAATAGTTGAGTTTGATATAGGTTTTCAACTTGTACTTTTTCATTTTTTTTACATGAAGCAACTAAAAGAAAAGCAGCAATAAGGCAGGTGTATTGAAGTTTCATAAAAACATGAGTAAGTGGTTGATATTCAATTTAGAAAAATAAGGAATTAATTCAACTCTGTAAATACCTCGGTCAACAATTCCTCAACCAGTTCAAACCTAAGAAGCGGTCCATTTTCTGATCTACTTTGATTATTGAGCATTGCTATACTTACACTGCTGGTAGGTTCATAAAGCATATAGGAACCATACCCTCTCATTCCCCCTGTATGTCCCCATGTTTCCCTTCCAGCTAGATTGATTCGTCTAACACCAAGGCCGTAACCATCAAAGATTGGTGTTCCGGTATCAATAAAAAGAAAGTCCAACATTTTGTTTTTAGATGTTTCTGTCAAAGCATTTCCTTCATATAGGAGGTAAGCCCACATGGAAAGATCTGCTGATGTTGTAAAAACATTGGCAGCAGTAAAAAACACACTATGATAAGCATCTTTAAAATCTGCGGAAATATCTTCTATTTGACCGTTACCATCACTATCTCTCCAAGGATTGGCCACAGGTCCGACAACATTCTCATCTGTCCCAAAATAGGTGTTCGCAAGCCCTAAAGGACCCCAGAACCTGGTTCGCATTGTTTCACCAACTGTTTGTCCAGATACGGCTTTAATAATGAGGCCCAAAATTAGATAGTTTGAATTTGAATATTCATAACGCTCTCCAGCATTAAATATAGGTTCCCCAACATAGGCGATCAACTCTTCAGATGGTATCGCTGTATCTAAATCACTTTCCACCCTTGTCCATATATCTGGATGCTGAAAATACCCTTTTAGACCAGTCAGGTGATTAAGAAGCTGAAAGATTGTAATGTTATCATCAATATTTTCAGATTCCAAGGTTAACCAATCCCCAATAGTATCATCTAAACTTAGCAGTGCTTCTTCTTCTAGTTTTAAAATGGTGGCCGCAACAACGGTTTTTGTAATACTGGCAATACCAAATTTCATGTTAGAAGTGACCATTCCCGTTTCGCTCGAAAACCCACCAACCAAACTCCATTGTTCTTGTCCGTTTACTCTAATAGAGACTGATACACCTTTAAGACCATCGGAAACTTTGGCGTCTATTATTGCTTGCAACCTTTCCTCTATGCTAAGTTCTGCCTGTTCTTCCCCACTCTCATTGTTTTCTTCGGAAGAATTGTCACTTGAACTGCATGACAAAAAGAAAAATACAAGTAAAAAAAGAGAAATATGATTGAAATTTTTCATGCCTAAAGGATAAGATTGATGGGTTAAAATACTAATTTTTAGCTACTATCACCTTAAATCGTATACGATTTGTATATTCACGTATGTATCAGAAGCAAATTCTACGAAATACCGTTAAGACCCATTTATTAGATCAAATACAAAAAGGGGAATTAAAAGTGGGTAAAACCATTAATCTAGCTGCACTTTCTAGAAAGATTGGAGTAAGCGTAACGCCTATTCGTGAGGCTCTAAGCCAATTAGAGCAAGCTAGAATAATTAAAGCTGTCCCTAATAGAGGGTTTGTAGTATCATTGCTTACCAAAAAAGAAGCTAAAAACCTTTATGAAACCATTGCCCAACTGGAAGTAATGGCCCTGGAGAACTCAATTTTTTCTGAAGAAGATGTTCAATCATTACGATTGCAGCAATTGAAGTTACAGCAGTCTCATACGTTTATGACCAGATTAAAAGTAAGGTTTCAATTTCATCACCTTTTGGTTCATAAATGTACCAATACCGTTCTTTTACAGATTTTAGATGATCTTAAAGCTAGACTTCTCTTTTATGAACAAGGTTTTGGTCAGAACGCCTCTTTTTATGAAAATGTAGACAACCAGAACGAAGCAATTGTAAGGGCAATTGAAGAAGATAACCTTCCAACTGCCGCGTTAATACTTAAAATGAACTGGATGGTTGTTATGGAGTATATTGAAAGACAAATGAGCACCTACAAAATGACCAACTAAACTCAAAATAAAGGAGTAAGAATTCCGTTAGTTATCTATAAAATGCTCCCAATGCAGTTTTTAAACAAAGAAATTGAAGTTTTAGTAAGACGAAAGAAATCTAAATCGTTGATTAAAAAACAGATTTCGTGCGGAATCTTTCAAGAGTATGACTCTCAAAGCGAGGATTCAGAAAAAGAATGACTTTTATCCTTTATTAGCATTGTTTACTTTTGAGTAAACCCTATTAACCATTGAACCAAGCTTATCCTGACTTAATTTATAATGGAGTGATGCTATGCATCAATATCCAATTGCTTCTCATTTCGCTATTTTATTTTTATAAGAGGCAATTGAGGCTTGTTATCCTGGGAACACTCTGTTTTTTTGTAGGAGCTATTTTTATCAACAATCTTTATTGGAACATAGTCAAGGAAAGTTTCTTTCTAAGTTTACTCTTGGGTGCAGGTAAAAACCTTTTTTTTGGGCCCCTCATTTACCTTTATGTTTCTACTACCCAAGTACCAAAAAACAAATTAAAGAAGCATATTCTAGCGCATTTGACTTTTCCTTTTCTAGCTCACTTGGTCTATTTGACCATTAAATTTGGATACAGCACTTTTTATGCCGCGAACTATTATTGGGTAGTCATTTCTCTTGGGTATGTTTTATTTGCAATATCACTGTTTTACCTTGTTTTAGGGATTGTCGGTTTTAAAAGGAACACGGTAAAACCCTTATCTCCAAAGGTTAAGAGAAGGTATGGGTATTTTATGTATGTTCTGTTAAGCTATTATTGTGCTATCAATTTATATAACATCTTGCCATACATAACAAATTCGCCATTCTTTGCAGCAAACTTTTTGACGTTAAACAGGTATGTTTTTATGCCTATAGGTTTGCTGATCAATACTTATTTGCTGTTATTTTCAATTACGGAATTTTTCAAATTCAAGTCTTTCTTTGTGACAAGTGGGCTATATCAAAAAACGGATATTGACCCTGCCGGAATGAATGAACTAGCCATTAAGTTAAAAGAGAATTTAATTGAGGGAAAATTGTATACTGACCCCAACTTGACCATCTCTGATCTTGCCAATGAATTGCAAGTTGATAAAGCAAGATTGAGACATTACTTTAAAGAACAAGAAACCAGTTTTAGAAAGTATCTAAACTCTGTTAGAGTTTCTGAGTTTAAAATACTCTTGTTGAATAAAGAATTTCATAATTACAACCTTACAGGGCTATCCACCATGGTTGGGTTTCAGTCAGAAGCTACTTTCTTTAGGGTTTTTAAAGAGATGGAAGGAGTTACCCCAAGTGAATTTCAGCAAAAGAATAGTATAGACTTATAATTCACTAATTTTTGTAAGTGTAAATACGGCGGGGGTGTTTGAAACATTGCAATCATCAACATTCATTTGGGCTACAATCCTATTGGCATTTCCACTTGTATCTAAAGTACCCGAGCCTGTATATGTGCCTGTACAGGGATTTTCTGGAACAATATTAAAATTTACCTGTATTACAAAATTGGTTATGGACATAGTTTCGGGGTTGTAATCAAAATTGAACGTGCCATCTTGCGGATTGCTACTACAGCAAGGCGTAAAGCCATTGGTTTCAAAAAAATCTCCTGCAAATTTGTTTGTAGAGGCCATATTTACTATCAGTGACATTGGTACTGTTATGTCGTCTCCGTTGATAGTAAGCGCAATAGAACCTGTATATAATCCCTCAACAGTGTTGGCGGTAGTTTCATTATCATCATCACCTCCATCATCACTGCTAGAACATGAAATTAATAAGAATATAAAGGTTATTAAAGTGAATGTATTTTTTAAAAGATTTGAATTAGCCATTGATGTTTTTTTATCAATGTTATGCATTAAAGAGATTCTACTTTACAAAAAGTACTATCAAAACGTTTTATTGATACTTATTTGAACAATGAGGCATCTAGCCCTGGAATTAAATTCATGGCATTTTTGTAGTACACCTTTTCAAGGACTTCATTTGGCAAATCTAACCCGTACATAGCCCAAAAAGCATGATACTTTTTGTAGTACGGAAAATATTCATCTGCTGTTTCCAAAACTCTAAAGTACATTGGGAACTCATTGGGTTTCCAACTGTCCTTCCCAAATAAGATTCTATCTTGATATTTAATGAAGAATTGCTTTGCTCTTCTGGGTTGTCGTCCCAATTCGGCAATGATAGCACCAATACCTACAGACATATTTGGCATTTCATCCATTAACTCCCCTAACCTATCCAAATTATTGGCATACCATCCCATGTGCGCATTTATGAATTTGGTTTTAGGGTGTTTTTTAAACATTCGATGTTGTTCATCAATAATTTGCTGCCATGGCGCAGGATTTGTAGCAGATCGCTTTCTTCTTGGTCTTGTCTTTAGTTCTAACCACCTTTCATTATGCCTATCCATAGGGTCCCAGAATGATTTTGGGTCTGCAGCATGTATTAATACCGGAATTCCCAGTTCTCCGCATTTTTCCCATACAGGATCTAACCTTGGGTCGTCTATGGCTATTCTATTACCGTTAGTATCCTTATTTCGTAATCCTAAACTCTTATAAACCTTTAACCCTTTGGCACCACTTTTCACATCCAATTCCAATTGTGCTGCGGCTTGCTCTCCCCAATTTGAATTCCCAACCCCATTAAAATCAACATTGGCAAAAACCACAAACCGATTGGGATAATTTTCATTGACATTTTTGAGCATTGCTCGAAGTCCTTCTCCAGAGCCTCCACTTAGATTCACCATGACCCCCATGTTCATTTTATCCATATCGTTAATCAAACTAGATAAATCTTGGGTCGCCATTCCAAATTGATGGCTGTGAACATCTATAAATGTAAACTTAGCTTTGTTTACAGGGTTTTCAGGAACTACAAGGGTCGATTTTGGGTTGTATTCCTCAAAACCCATATCTTGAGCATATGAAAAGAAAAAGCACAATAAAGTGGTTAAAGTAATAATAGAGGTTCTCATATTTAAGTGTTCATTTTATCAATTAGTTGAGTATAATTTTTTGGAGTGTCAATATCTAATTCTTTTCCCTTCGGAAATACTTGTTTAAGATGTGCCCGATATTTTTGAATGATATGTCTTGCGCCATAATCTTCATTCAGATCCATTAGCTCTGGGACAATGGATTGATGAAAAATTGCAGGAACCCCTAGTCTATTGCCATATGAAGTGGCTACGATTTTAAAAATACCTTTCTTAAATTCTTCTTTTAACTCATTTAAATAGGTCTTGTCAATCAATGGCTGATCGGCAAGCATGATCAAGATTCCTTTCGGATCTTCCGCTTGTTTCAAAATACCTTCAATACCTATGGAAATTGAACTCCCCATACCCGATTGCCAATTTGGATTATAAACGGTTTCCGCATCTAAGGATATAGCTTTTTCTATCTCCTCCTTGTTTGCACCCAAAACCACAAATATGGAATCAGTTACCTGTTTTGCAGTATCTATTGCATTTTCTAAAAGTGTACGAGTTCCCCATGGTAGTAGTTGCTTGACCCTATTCCCCATTCGTGCGGATGCTCCTGCGGCCAATATTAGAATTGAAATCCCTTCTGACATTACCTATGCATGAATTTTTCCGGTCTTATCTTTTAAAAGGGATGGCTCTTTTTTATTGATAACAGCTAAAATCTCGGACATTACGGAAATGGCAATTTCCTGTGGTGTTTCTGCGCCAATGTCAATTCCTGCTGGCCCGTGGATTTGTTCTAGATATCCCTCAGAAATATCAGGACATCTTTCCAATAAATCATTAAAGAGTTTTTCACGCCTTCGTGATGGTCCTAAGAGCCCGATATAGGCCCCTTTTTCCTCCTTAAGTGCTATTAAGAACTGTAAATCTTTCACAAAACTGTGTGTCATAATAACTACTGCAGTCTGTTCATCCATTTTTAATTGGAAGGTTTCAGCTTCTGCGTTCAGGAGTTTTTTTATTCCTGGAAAGTCTTTTTCGGTCTTTTCTTCATTTGGAGTTGCCACAATAGTGACTTCCCAGCCCGTTAAAGCGGCGTATGTACATAATTGAACAGCATCATGTTCAGCACCAATAATTACTAATTGGAAACACGGATACATTTTTTGTTTAAAACTTAAAAGTCCGCCTGCTAAGTTTTCTATTGTCGGGTTTACAAAAAATGAAGCATTATCAAAATTAAAAACGGTATGATACCCTGCATTTTCACTATGTTCTTTATTGTAAAATGAGTTTATAAAAAATGGCTTTCTTTTATTGATTGTGTCCCAAAATTGGGCTATGAAGATTTCGTTTGGTTTAAAGACTTCTAGAAGAATATAAAGAACCCCTTCGCATCCTAAGCGATATCTACCATCGTACACCATTACTTTTGACACTTTATTTGAGAAAACTGATTGTGCCTGTCTCAAGACTTCTTTCTCAACACATCCACCGCTAACAGCACCAACCATGTCCCCATTCTCAAAAATTAACATGCGAACACCAGGCCTGCGATAAGATGATCCATCCAAAGCAACAACGGTGGCCAACACTGCTACGTCACCCAATTGCCGTCTCTTTTCGTATTGTTGAATTATAGTCTTTAACTCATGTGTCATGCTATACTTTTTCTCTTGTGGGTATAAACGAAACTAAATTTTTGCCTTCATCTAAAACTTCTTTTGGGCCTAGCCGAATAAAACCATCCACTTTAGAAAGACCTATGAGGTCACCTGAACCTGTAGTGGTTACTATTTTTGCAAATAGTTCACCATTATGAATACTGATTGTAACCCCAACAAAAAGAGTTAAATCTGTTTTGTTGTGGATTGACTCATTTAAAAATACAGTAAATTCTGGTGTAGCTACTCCCAAAGTTTTGTTAAGCCAAGGTTTAAAATAAACATGGTAATTGACAAAGGTGGACACTGGATTGCCTGGAAATGAAAATACGGTAGTGTTCTTTGACTTCAGTTTTCCAAACCAAAATGGCTTTCCCGGGCGTTGCAAAACTTTATGGAATATTTTTTCCACTCCCAAAGCATCAAAGGTTTCTGGTAAAAAATCAAATTTGCCTTTGGAGACGCCACCACTTAAAAGTAGAACGTCATAATCTGTCACTAGAACTTCCAACGTCTCTTTTAAAGCATCAGGTTCATCAACCAGATGATAGAGGTCTGCAGAAATATTTTCTTTTGCCAGCAATCCCTTCAAGGTAAATGAGTTTGATTTTCTAATTTGATATGGAAGTGGTTTCTCATCTACTTCCACCAATTCGTTACCAGTAGCTATAACTGCAATTTTTGGTGACTTTTTAACCAAAACTTCAGATTTTCCAACAGATGCTAAAACACCTATTTCTGCAGCTGTTATTTGAACACCCGGTTTAAGCAGTTCTTTGCTCTTAACAATATCACTCCCTGTGTAATGAATATTTTGACCTTTTATGACTGGTTTAAGCAATGAAAAAGCTCCATTATCCAAGGAGATATGCTCATACATGACGACAGTATCTGCATTTTCAGGAACCATGGCACCGGTCATTACCTCTATACATTCCGCATTGTCCTGCAGAACTTGTTGTGGACTCCCTGCTTGCGCAATTCCTGAAACTTTAAAGGTTTGATTTGGGGATAAAATTCCATCAGAATTAATGGCAATTCCATCCTTGGTAGCTCTATCAAATGGAGGGAAATCTCTATCCGCAATAATGGTTTCAGCAAGAATCCTATTGTTAGATTGTATAAGGTCAACACGTTCGTCCCCATAATCTTGGGCATTGTCCAGAACCTTTTGTAACGCAGTTTTAAAAGAAATCATGAAAATAGAGTTAGTTCTAATCCGTTTTTTAATAATACACGTATCCCAACAAATAAAACTAGAAACGCCGTAAGCAATTTGATTCTATTTGATGATAGTTTCCCAATACTCATTCTAACACCTAATTGCCCCCCTAACAGCACAACAAATAACAATCCTACAATCTCAGGCCAAAATACTTCAAACGAGTTGCTTATAATCAATCCACCAATACCCGAAATAGAATTAACAAGGATAAAAAAACTTGCCAAAGCGGCTATAACAATGGGTTTGTCCCATTTCATATGGTTAAGTATAGGGGCCAAGAAAATGCCACCACCAATACCAACAAGACCAGATAGCAACCCAATACCTCCACCCAGTATGTAAGAAACATAATTTGGATATTTTTTGATGTTAGTCTTTGGTTTAAGTTTTAAGGTTTGATAGGTAAGTGCTATGGCTGAAATAATTAAGGAACTACCTAAAAGAATAAAAAACACATGTTCCTTTAACCGAAACGAAGCTCCAATAAATGCAAATGGAATACTAGTGACTATAAATGGAAGAAACTTTTTAACCTGTAAGTGTCCGCTTTTATAAAACAGAAGACAACTCCCTAAAACGACAGTTAGATTGCATAAAAGTGCTGTACTTCGTATGGCAAAGAAGCTGGTAAGTACCAATGTTAAAATGGCCAAATAGCTTGAACCACCTCCAAAACCAACAGCAGAGTATAATGTTGCTACAATGAAAAAGGAAAGAAGTAGTAAAATAAAATCGCCAGAGGCTAGGGACATACGGTCATCATTTTATTCATACCTCCTAAAATATGATAAAAAGTCAAGTTTGGATGGGTGGTTCGGAGATGTTTTAATGCCAATTCACTTCTTTTTCCTGACTGACAGATGATATAAATCTCCTTGTTCGAGTCAATTTGATGTTCAAATACATCCAGATTATCCAGAGGGATGTTTACAGCCTCATCCAAATGATTTTGATTAAACTCTTCTGCAGTTCTAACATCAATTAAAGTAAATTTTTTATTTGATTCTCTTAATGATTGGTAAGTTTTTGCGCTTATGGAAGGAACTATATCACAGTCTACAGCTTCATAAAAATCTTGAAGCTGAGTTATTCTCTTGTTGGTAGGATTGGCTTTAAAATTAATTTTGCTAACATGTTGGTTCAGCCCGTTGTATATCATTAGCTTGCCTGAGAGCACTTCCCCTACTCCTGTCAACACCTTTACCGCTTCCAAAGCCTGCAGTGTTCCTATGATTCCTGGAATAACTCCAAGAACACCGTTTTCATTACAATTTGGAACCTCCTCAGCTTTGGGCATTTCTGGATATAAACAACGATAGGTAGGTCCGTTTTGATAGTTAAAAACACTCACATGTCCTTCAAAACCATGCAATGCTCCATAAACAAATGGTTTTTTCAATATTACACACGCATCATTAATGAGGTAGCGTGTTGGAAAGTTGTCAGTTGCATCCACAACAAGGTCATATTCCTTAATGACTTCCACTGCATTTTCCTTGGTCAAAAAAGTATCGTGGGTAGTAAATATTGTTTTAGAATTTTGTGCCGAAAGTTTTTTATGAACCACATCCAACTTCAATCTCCCCAAGTCTTTTTCTGAGTACAGGACTTGTCTTTGCAAATTATGTAACTCAACAACATCTTGATCCATCAATCCCAATGTCCCAACTCCCATTGCATTAAGGTATTGAAGAACAGGTAACCCCAACCCTCCTAGACCTACAACCAAAACTTTAGCTTCAAAAAGCTTTGCTTGCCCATCTGGGCCAAACTCTTTTAGACTGGTTTGTCTTATATACCTAGAATTCATTGGTCATTTCTAATTTAGATTTTATGAATTCATAATCTGAAACAGAATTGGCGTTATACAATAGTTCATCATGCTTTGGATTAATCAATTCCACATCTGAATTAATCAAAAACTTTCTAGGGCAGGTACTTTCAGAAGTTTCCAGATAGGAAATTGCTCTTTTCAACCCCTCTGGTTCCCAAATTGTGATTAAAGGCTCAGGTAAATTGTTTTTTTTTGTGGCATAAGATGTTGCTAATTTCTTAGGGTTTCTATTATCCGCCAAGTTTTTTAAAGCTTTCAAATCAATTAATGGAACGTCACATGCAAGTACAAACCAAGCTGCATTTGGATAGGTTTTGTGAGCACTTAATATTCCATTAAAAGGACCTCGATATTCGTTTTGATCTACAATAGTATTGAAGTCATTGTCCATACCCGATTGTTGTTCTTCGCGCATGCTTAGAAAAACTTTGTCACAAGTACGTTCCAAGAGCTTATACAAGTGTTCTTGTTGTGGAATGGAATGATATTTAATCAATCCTTTATCAGATCCCATGCGAGTGCTCTTTCCTCCTGCCAATACCAAACCATATAAATTGGCTGCCTTATTTCCTCCTATTTCTTTCATAATCAAAGTAGTAATGGTAACGTTAACCGCCAATGGAAGTCATGGAGCTATCAAAAACGGTCGTGGAGTGTTCATTCTGTGCTTCAAAACCTGTTTTAGCTCGGTTCCCAACAGCTTCTAAAATAGCATTCTTCACATTTTTTTCTGCCGAAGCTTTACGCATGATATCCCTCAGGTTTGCTTTCGGCTTACCATACAAACAGGTAATGACATCTCCGGTAGCAGTGACCCTAAGCCTATTACAACTTCCACAAAAAGTTCTGCTGAAAGATGGAATAATACCAAATGTGCCTTTATGACCTTGTATTTTGTAATTGACAGATGTGGATGTCGCTGGTGATACTAGCTTTTCAAAATTTGGGTATTCTTTTATAATATGCTCCAGAATTGCTTTATGATTCCATTTAATAGCGACAAAGTTTTTGGAACCTCCGTTAAAAGGCATTTCTTCAAGAAACCGTACAGAAACATTGTAATGCTTCATCAATTCCAAAATAGGAAGAATGTCCTGCTCATTTTGGCCATCTAAAACAATAAAATTAATGCGGACATTGAACCCTTCGGTAATAAGCCGGATTAAATTGTTGTGTACGGTATCAAATTGTTTCCTTCTGGTAATGCGTTCAAAAGTCTCCCTATTTATGGAATCCAAACTGACATTAACATTTTTAATGCCAAGTTCCTTCAGTTCATCAATATATGGACCGATTAATGTCGCATTCGTAGTGACAGAAATGTCATCTAGACCTTTCATCTCACTTAATTCTCTCAACAAAACCATCAAATCCTTCCTTACAAAAGGTTCTCCCCCAGTAATTCGGATTTTATCTATTCCCTGGTCTACCAAAATCCGGCTCACTTGCGAGAGCTCTTTTATGGACAGCAGCTTGTCATTTTTTACAAAATCGATACCTTCTGAAGGCATACAATAATTACATCGCAAATTGCACCTGTCTGTTACAGCGAGTCTTAAGTAATTAATTTGTCTATTGTGGTTGTCTATCAACATAATTTATCCTCCATAGCTATCGTAAGATACTATTTATGCGCTTATTATCCACCACTAACTGGAGGGATAAGCGCTATTTCATCGTAAGAATTAATGGTTTCATTATCCTCGGCATATGCATTGTTAACAGCAACAGCCAAAGAGGATAATTTATTGAGTTCTGGATAGGTTTCACCCAGAAACTGTTTTAATTCTTTTACGGTTTTTGGAATTTTTCTACCTGTAACACTAGATGTGGGGACAGATAAGGTGGAACTTCCCACAATATCTTTGGTAACCCCAAACAATAATATCGTCATAAAATCAACCTATAATTTCCTTGCTCGGTACTTTTAAAAGTTCTGGTGTTTTGGTGAATGGTTGTTTATAGAGTCTATTGCCGGTAGCTGCTTTGAATGCATTTGCTACTGCACCACCTGCTGGAGGTAAGGTCGGTTCCCCTAATCCGGTAGGTGAAAACTCATTTTTTACAAAGTGTGTTTCCACTAAAGGTGCCTCTCTCATTCTAATCATTCGGTATTTATCAAAATTGCTGGCCGTTGGTCTTCCGTTTTCAAATTGCAATTCGCCATACATGGAATGTCCAACGCCATCTATAACGCCACCTTCAATTTGATTTAGTGCTCCCATAGGGTTAACAACAATTCCGCAGTCTACCACGCAAGTAATTTTCTTAACCACTGGCTCACCATTTTCAACTTCAACATCCGCAACTTCGGCTACATGGGTATTATGGCAATAGTAGCTCACAAACCCCTGATGTATGTTTTTAGGTTTTGTTCCCCAACCAGATTTCTCAACGGCAACTTTAATTACCTCCTTCATACGGTCCGGTGAGTACTGAATTCGTTCATCTTCTTCTGGCTTGACCTTATCGAGTAGATCCAATCTCATTTGAATTTTATCTACTTCCATCAACTCAGCCAGTTCATCAAAGAAACTTTGCTCAGCATACGCCAAGAAATTGGTATATGGAGCTCTCCAAGCCCCTGTAGTAATATTACTCTTATAATTAGCAGTATCCACTTGGTAATTTTCTATGGCACCAGCCGGAAAGAAGTTAGGAATCAACCCATACATGTTATCGTTGATGGCCGCTTCTTTTAAATGGTAAGCTGTTACTTTTCCATCCTTCACCCCTGCTTTGATCCTGTATTTGATGGCCATTCTATAAATACCATCTTCCATATCATCTTCTCTGGAGTAAACTACCTTAACTGGCTTTTTGATGACACTGGAGATTTCTGCAGCTTCAAGTACAAAATCCCCATAGAGCCTTCTACCAAAACCACCACCCATTCGGGTCATTTCTAAGTAAATGTCACTTTCTTCTCTTCCAAACATTTTGGCTACAAGACCTGCCTTCCATGCTGGAGTTTGAATTGGGCCTGCCAAATGTACTCTCTCTTCGGTAACGTTTGCAAAGAAGTTCATAGGCTCCATACAGTTATGAGGTAAAAAAGGAGACTCATAAGTACGTTCCAAAATTTCATCAGCTTCGGCAAAAGCCTTTTTTATATTACCATCTGAACGTTCGGTTTTAAAGTTACTTCCATCTAATAAATCTGTAAGTATCTTATCATGTTCTTCGGTACTTTCCATGGATGTGTCCTCTTCCCATTCAGCCTCAATTGCTTCTTTTGCTTTCATCGCCTGCCATGTAGACTCGGCAACCACCACAACCTTATCACTTGCAGATATTTTGCTAGAGAAACTAGGGTCTTCTGCAAGAAGTCCTCTAACCTTTTCACCAATTTTTATAACATTCAGCACACCCGGCATTGCTTTTGCCGCTGTGTCATCATAGGAAACCAATTTATGACCAAATGCTGGTGGACGTACCACGGCTGCATAGACCATTCCGTCAACTTTATAATCCAATCCAAACAAAGGTTGCCCTGTGGCAATCTTATGGATGTCTACATTGGGAGCATCTTTACCAATAATTTTATAATCTTTTGGTTCTTTTAATGCCACATCTTCCGGAACTTCCAACATGGATGCTTCTTTTACGACATCTCCAAAGCCCAAAGTTTCACCTGCGGCATTGGTGATAACACCATCGCTAACAGTGCATTCTGACGCGTCAACTCCCCAACGAGCTGCCGCAGCATTGACCAACATTTGTTTAGCAGTGGCACCTGTTTGTCTTAGGGCGTCCCACCCATGACGAATGGATTGACTACCTCCTGCTACTTGTCTAGTATAGTTTTCAGTATCTAGAATACCTTGTTCAACATAGACATCTTTCCATGCCACATCAAGCTCTTCGGCAATAATCATTGGCATGGAGGTTTTTACGCCTTGGCCTATTTCAGGATTAGGAGAGAAAATGGTTACTGCTCCATTATCTGCAATTTTGATAAAAGCGTTGAAGTCATTGTAATTTAACTGGGAAAGATCTATTGGTGGTGCGGCTTTTGGCTTGCACGCCTGGAATAAGTTGAAACCAATCAGCATACCGCCCCCTGCGAGAGATGAGGTTCGCATAAAAGCTCTTCTGCTGAATGTTAATGCTGTATTTGTTGACATTTTTGTTGTTTTTGTTGTAAAAAGTTGGTGTTAAATTAATCCATGTTATCAGCTGCAATCATGACAGCTTTTCGGATTCTGGAGTAGGATGCGCATCTACAAATGTTACCATGCATTGCATTTTTTACATCGTCTTCTGTAGGGTTTGGGTTATTCTCCAAAAATGCTGACGCGGTCATAATTTGTCCAGCTTGGCAATAACCGCATTGAGGAACATCCACTTCCTTCCATGCTTCTTGCACAGGGTGGGTTCCATCCTCGGATAGTCCTTCTATAGTGGTAATGGATTTACCGTCCAGCTGGTCCAATGTCATGGAGCAACTTCTCATTGCTGTTCCATCTACATGAATGGTACAGGCTCCACACTGCCCAATTCCACATCCATACTTGGTGCCGACCAAATCTAAATGATCTCTTAGCACCCATAAAACTGGAGTGTCCTCAGAAACATCTACTGTTTTGGATTCTCCATTGACTTTAATTTGATACGTTGGCATAGTTTCTTGAATTGATTGAATTTCAATTAGATTTCTTGTTGAAGTTACCAAAATTTGAATTGATTGACTTTTTTTTAACAAGACGGGGCTTTTTTTAACTTTTCTTTAAATCTATTGTTGGTTTGCGAAGTAATTTTCAAATAAAATGAGCGTTTTGCAAGAAGAACCTCAACTATTATAAAATGAAAAACACATTGCAATACCTCATTATTTCAATTTTTACAATTGTTCTTTTTTCCTGTGGAAATGCTGACGATGATGCTAGTTTCGACCTTAATCAAGGTGAATTGGGACAAGGGAAAGATCCAGATAATTGTCTTGGTTTTGAAGATAACGAACTGTTGTTGTCCATTCAGGATCAATTTACAGCATTGCCAGGAAAGGTTTCCATTCTGTTCAAAGTTTCTGACCTTCAGGGAAACCCTATTTCTGGTTTAACGGCAAATCAGTTTACCATATATGAGCAAGGCAGAAATGATGATTGTTTTAACACCATCTCATCTTCTGAATCACAAGCCAGAATTTCTTCAAACTCCCAAGTTTTTAGCAATAACACCTTATTGATTCTGGATTTGAGCAATAGCGTGTTAGAAAGCAGTCTAGAAGAATTAAAGACAGCTTCAACCAGTTTTGTTGCCAATGTGATTCCATCACCTGAAACTGACTCTTTTAAAATGGCGATTTATTGGTTTGACGGAGAAAATGAATTACACCTTCTCAACCCATTAACATCCTCTGCAACAGAACTCACCGCTGCCATTGATGGCATTACAGCTGATATTAGTAATGATCCTTCAACTGACTTGTATGGAGCAGTTATTAAATCAACGAATATTGCTGAAGATTTAATTCAAGAAAACAATAAGGCTTCGGTAATAGGTGCTGCTTCCATTGTTTTATTTACCGATGGTACAGATCAAGCATCTCGTTTTACTGAAGAAGCCGCTCTAAAAGCTGTCAATGACACAAATCGTAATATTTCCTTTTTTACTATTGGTCTTGGCGCTGAAATTGATACCCAAGTATTAACAGAAATTGGAAAAACAGCCAGTGTTTTTGCTGGTAATAAAGAAGAACTGGAAACCACATTCACGCAGATATCTCAACGAGTATCTGAACAAGCCAATAGTTTCTACCTTTTTGAATATTGTACTCCCAAACGCGATGGCAGTGGAAACAACAACTTGGTTATTCAACTAAGTAATGGTGGTCTTCAAGGAGCGGTACAAACCAGGTTCAGTGCTGATGGATTTACTGGAGGATGTGAATAATCTTCTCATAAATAGCCATTTAAAATCCTATAACAAAATCGTTTGCTTGTGTCTTTTATAAAGTATTATCTTGGCACTATATGTAAATGTTTTTGTTATGATTTCTACTAAAAAGTTGTGTTCTGTTTTCATTTTCACATTTGTTCTTTGTTGCTCTTTCAACGCAAATAGTCAAGATGCAAATCCTTTAGAGGGTAGATGGGATATTGAAATGGAATTTGAAGGAAAGACCGTTCCTTCTTGGTTAGAAATTAGACATTCTGGGCATGCCACGTTTATTGGTCGCTTCGTATTTGCTTTTGGGAGTGCAAGACCTGTATCAGAAGTCAAAATTCAAGACAACACCTTTAGTTTCAGTATTCCACGACAATGGGAGCCTGAAGGAGACGATATGCAGTTTGAAGGCACTTTGAAAGATAATGCTCTAAAAGGCACTATGAAATATACCAATGGGACCACTTGGAATTGGAAAGGAGTTAAGTCACCAAAACTAGACTACAACGAAAACCCTGAATGGGATAAACCTATAGCCCTTTTTAATGGAAAGGATTTATCTGGATGGAACACGGATGGTGATAACCAATGGGTGGTTAAAGACGGGGTATTAACAAGTCCTAAATCCGGTATAAACCTCATTAGTGATGAAAAGTTCATGGATTTTAAACTGCATGCCGAGTTCCGTTATCCAGAAGGCAGTAACAGCGGTATTTATCTTCGTGGCCGTTATGAAGTTCAAATAGCGGACAATATTGGGCTTGAGCCTTCTGATATTTATTTTGGAGGTATCTATGGGTTTTTGGAACCCAATGAAAATGCTGCCAAAGCTGCCAATGAATGGCAGACTTATGATATTACCTTGATTGGAAGAAGAGTAACCATTGTGGCCAATGGGAAAACCATTATCAGTGACCAAACCATTCCGGGAATTACCGGAGGTGCTTTGGATAGCAGGGAATGGCAACCAGGTTCTTTTATGATTCAAGGAGACCATGGCCCCGTTGAATTTAAAAGTTTTGAGGTTACACCTATTAAATCACCATCTTACGAATAAGGTACTTGTTGGTTATTTAATAGGTTTTAGTTTGATGTTACGCCATCTTACTTTAATGCCACCACCATCATGAATTTGCAACGCTATGGCTCCTTCTCCTTTGCCTATTATTTCATCGGTTAGCTTTACCATTTCAACACCGTTGAGCCAAGTTGTAATATTTGGTCCATTGGCTAAAATCTTCATGGTGTTCCACTCCCCCATTTTTAATGCCTTATCCTTTTCCGGTTCTGGTTTTATCAACCAACCACGACCATAAGATTCATATATACCACCGGAGCTATGTTCAGGTGGAGCAACTTCAACTTGCCATCCTGTTACTTTTGTGCCTTCAAAAGTTGACCTAATGAAAACACCACTATTGCCGTTGTTTTCTTGTTTGAATTCAACCGTAAGTTCAAAATTCTTGTAAAAGTCTTTGGTGCTTAGATATCCGTATGCGGCATCAGGGCCACTCTCACAGACAAGTTCCCCATTTTCAACATACCATTTTTCGGTACCATGATTTATCCAACCGTCAAGATTCTGGCCATTAAACAAATTGATAACGGTTTCCTGTGCACTACCTACTTGGACCAGTAATACGACTAAAAGGGTAAAAAGAGTGTTTTTCATCTTAATAATGTGCTTATTTAGACAATTAAGGTACAGATTCTTTGATTTTCTGGTAGGGTTTTTAGACCAATAGTTGTTTTAAACATATAGACAACAACTAATTACATCCCAATAAACTATTCGCAAGTTTAACTCAAAAAAATGCTATGGATGTAGTAAAAGAAATTATTAAAAACAGTGCTATAGGCCCACTTTCCAATTGGTACAAAGGCTTGGTACTTTCCTTGTTCTCTTCAATTGTGGGCATGCTATTAACTATGCTCGTGCTATTGTTGAAATATGGTCCCGAGATGAATATCCAATATGGGTATTAACGATAAATCAACCCGTTTCCAAAGTTTTGCTTTTCTATGGGTTTAGATAAATCTATTAGGAAGCCATTGATAACTGCATGGGTCAATTTGCCATCTTTTTCTAAAAAGAAGGTTGGGTTTGCACCGGGTTGAAGATGAAAATCCTGCATTTTGTATGATTCAGATACAAAGTGGCCAGGTAGCTCCGTATAAGAAACTGGCGGTAAAAAATCCGATTTAAAATATCCATAACCTGATTTAAAAGGGCTATTTTCCGCGTTCCACATAGCTCTGGTATTTGTGTTTATAGCTCTGGGGTAAAGCTTTGCAGGCACTATTTTGTATCCAGTGGCATCAAACGTCTCGTAACCATAAAAAGTGGATAGATCTCCTTGATCCATTACAACACCCCTGTAATAGAAAGATTCGTGATTTTCATCATCAATTTCTTGTCGATGTATGCCTAAATCCAAAATATAATCTTTCCCTAAAAGTTCATAAGTCACGTTTTCCAGCTTTAAATCGAACAGTTTGCGATCATTGTGTGGAATTTTCTCGTATTCTTCAATGGCAATGTCTTGATAACTGTTCTTTGCTATTGTATAAATCGCAGAAAGGATGGAGACATAGTTAAGTTTACGAATCTCTTGCTTTTCCACATCATTTGCATATCCTCCAGATTCTATCAAAATTAGGCTTGTGCCCCATTTAGCAATATTGTCCCCAAAAGCTCTAGGCTCAAAATCATCACTGTAACGCCCCACCTGTCCTGGAGCATATTTTTGAATGATATTGTTCATATAAACAATTACCTTCATCGCATTTGCACGTACTTCGTTTATATCTTTTTCATAGTTAAAAGCAGTAGCCAAATAGGAAATGGTTGCTGGTTTACTGGTTAGCTCCGCATTATAGTATGTGCTTTGATCATGAAGGTTGAACCCAAATTTTGCATCCAAGCTATCACGAAGTCGTTTTAAAACTCTTCCTTCTGGGGATTGCAATCTTAATGCATCTCTATTGATGTCAATTCCCAAAGCATTCCTTCTTTGATAAACCTCTGCCCCATCAGGATTCAGCATAGGCAGAAAATGAAGTTTTAGTTTTGATAGGATTTCCTCTTTTTCTGTTTTAAAAGCGGGTGCGTCCAGAAAGTTGAGAATATCAAAAATAGCCTGGGTAGCCGTTGGCTCATCTCCGTGCATTTGAGACCATAAGAAAATGTTGGTTTTTCCAGATCCAATGCTGATTAGGTTTAAATCACGACCTTCTATGGATTCTCCTACTTTTTGTACTTCAAATTTTGCATTAGCATGAAATCTATTGATTAAAGGTTTTATCTGTTGATGCTTTATTCTTCTTTTATCCAAAGAGGGTTCTTTAAACTCCTCATAGGTTTCATACAATTTTGATGTTATGGTTTCTTGGGAATATGTTGCAAGTGTAAGGCAGCCTATTAGGAATAATACTATTTTTTTCTGCATGTTTTTATTTTGATGGAACGGGTTTAAAATTAAATCTTTTTGTCGCTTTTCGCACTTTTTCCATGAAATCCATTCCTGGATCGGTCTTTTCCGTTCGGTATCCATCGTCTACTTCCAACCACAGCGGATGCCCTGCAAACTGGGTATATTCATAATGGCCGATTACATATTCGATATTATATTTTGTTGCCAGATAGTCAACCAGAAAAATGTTTGCCTTGAGTTGTTTTCGGGTTAATGGAGTTTCTTTCGTTCCTCCCACATTCTCAATCCCAATAGCGCAATGATTTAATCCAATGACATGTCTGGCCATAGTGGTTTCTGGCATTAACTGATAAATAGTACCATCTTGGTCTATCAGAAATTGAGAAGAAACGTTTAATCCACTCACACCTTTAATGTCCGGTCTCCAATTTGGCAAGGTCGGATTTTCAAAAGCCTCAAAAGACTTTTGAAGGGTGGGAATGGCAGTCCAATGCAAGACTATCATTTTAGGAACAATATCTGCCGTTTCCTGTTCCAAATTGTAACGCTGTAACAGATATTCCTTTGTAAGAACAATCCGTTCTTCATTAAAAACAATAGGCATGTCCACTAGTTCTCTTTGAATTTTACAGGATGATAGAATACTTAAAACTAAAAGGATGACCCCAATTTTTTTCATGCTTATTATTTGGAAGTAAATATAGTATCTATAGGGACCGCATAACAAATTTGTAATTTCCTTTTTCCCCACTCCCTTGCTTTTTTAACATCCTTTCCCATATAAATATCGATTCTGTTTTTCCATCTTCTATTCATTTTATCCTTTACATAAAAGGTGTCAGGAAAGGTATCGATCATGACCATGGTGTTATGCCTTAAGCCTTGGTGCAACAAATCTCTGGATATTGCAATACATTTCATTCCAGGTTTTAAGGTATCACCCCAAGCTGCAATGTTTGGGTTGATGCTTTTGGTTTGCCATGTAACCGAATTGTATGCTGAAGCCGTTACTTCAATAGTTTTCCAGTCCCAATTGCTATTCTTGGTGGGTTCAGACTCCTCTTTACAAGCAGTTAACATCAACAAACAAAGGATTAATCTCTTCAATAAAATGTATTAATGTTGGCATTTAAACATATAAAATCTGCAAGCATTATTTTGGAAGTGGTACATAAGAACTGTCGTGATCCATCATAGGGAAAGTCTTGTTCTCCCAGTTATTTTTTGCTTGATCTATTTTTTCCTTGCTTGATGAAACGAAGTTCCAATAGATATGGCGTTCTTCTTCAAACGGCTCACCACCAAATAAAAGCAAATGTGAGTTGGGTTGCAATGTAATTTTACAAACATCCTCAACTTTGGACACCAGTATGTTTCCTTTTTCTATATTCTGATCGCATGCCAGTATTCCACCTTCAACAATGCAAATTCCAATTTCCCCTTTAAGATTCCCTTGGACATTAAGTTCATAGGTTGATTTATTTTTTACTTCAACCATAAAAAAAGGTGAATACGAAGGAACAGGAGATTTTTTACCGTAACCTTCTCCCGCTACCAAAGTAAACGCTGCATCGTCATCGTTCCATTTTGGTAAATCGGCCCCATCAATATGATGAAATTCGGGTTCCATTTCTTCCAATTCTTTTGGGAGCGCCACCCAAATCTGATATCCATGGGCATTGAATACCTTCCCATTACGCATGTCCTCTGGAGTTCTTTCTGAATGGGAAACACCTTTCCCCGCGGTCATCCAATTTACAGAACCTGGACTTATGCGCTGTTGGGTGCCAATGCTGTCCTCGTGCATTATTTCGCCCTCCAACATAAAAGTTAAAGTAGAGAGTCCAATGTGTGGATGTTGGTCAACATCCATATATTTTGATGGGCCAAGTGTTGTGGGTCCCATGTGATCTATAAAAATAAAAGGGCCTATCATTCTTTTCTTTCTGAAAGGAATCAACCTACCCACAAGAAAATCCCCAATATCCCTGCTTCGTTCTTCTATGATCATTCCTAGATTGGACATGAAGTAAATGTTTATATTTAGTCCCTGAAAGTTACAACAAATCTTAATCTATGAAACTGTTTAAACGCGCTTTAGTCCTACTTCTCATTGTAGTTGGTGTATTGGTATACCTTAACTACACAAAGCTGAACATTATCTCTGGTTATGCATCAAAAAATATGGCTTCAAGTGTTTTTGTTGCTGGACGGTCTGCTGAATCGATTACGCAATATGATAACAATGTTCCGCTCATTAAATTGGCGGAAACGGAAGTGGATAATGACACTAAATTGGCCTCGTCATCTGTTTATGGGTTTATGGAGCGTCAATCGGTCTATAGAGAAGGTTTGGGAACCGTGCTTATAAATGATGATTACGATTCAAGTGAGTTTACCTTAAAACCAAATCGAAACAAAGTATCCGATACTATTCCGTATCCATATGGTCAACTCAGTCCAAAAGACACTGTTTTTCCGGAAATTGATATGGCTCAAATGAATAAAGCGGTAGCAACTGCTTTTTCAAATGCTGATGTGCAAAAAACCAGAACCTTGTTGGTTTTGTACAAAGGACACTTAATTACAGAAAAATATATTGATGGATTTACCAAGGACACCCCTGTTTTAGGATGGTCTATGGCCAAAAGTGTTTTAGCAACCTGTTATGGAATTCTGGAACATCAAGGGAAGCTTGGTATGGACTGGCCTGCCCCTATTGCAGAATGGAAACAGGATGAACGAAAGGATATCACCTTAAATCACTTATTACGTATGCAGAGTGGTCTAGATTGGGAAGAGGATTATACTAAAATCTCTGATGTTACTAAGATGCTGTTTTTGGATAGTGATATGACCAAAGCCCAGAAAGGGAAAAAGGCCATTGCAAAACCAACAGAAATCTGGAATTATTCTTCTGGCACTACAAATTTGCTATCGGGAATTCTTAGGCAGCAATTTAGATCGCACCAAGAATACTTGGATTTCCCCTATTCTGCATTGATTGATAAAATAGGAATGTATTCCATGGTTATGGAAGCGGATATCGCTGGAAACTATGTTGGGTCATCTTATGCTTGGGCAAGCACGAGGGACTGGGCACGTTTTGGACAATTGTATTTGGACAAAGGCCTATGGAATGGAGACCAAATTTTTAACACCGCCTGGGTAGATTACATTACAGAGCCAACGCTGCATTCTGATGGTACTTACGGAGCTCATTTTTGGTTGAATGCCAACGGGAAATATCCAGATGTGCCCAAAGATTTGTTTTCTTGTAATGGGCATGAAGGACAATATGTGTTTGTAATTCCTTCCAAAGATTTGGTTGTGGTACGCACTGGATTGGCATCAGAACCCTCTTTTGATATCAATACCTTCTTGTCAGAGGTCGTTAAATCCGTGCAGTAAATCGATGTTTTGTATTAAAATTTAGTGTAAACCACAATAAAACGGCCCTTCACAACAATAATTTCATTTGTGGGAACTGTGGTGCTACATTTACATCGTAATAATAACCAAAAATAAATTTTTTCATTTTCATATAGTGTTCTCGTAAAAGAGTCTTGTCCTTAACGGCAAGGCTCTTTTTAGTTTGTCCCCATTGGGTCTTTTGTCGTTTACACTGCTATGAAACAATTGAACCAATCATACTCAGACAGGCTCAGTATGACGGTGAACTGGTATTAAGGCAACCATTTATCTTCCCCAAAATCAGGTTTGCGTTTTTCCAAAAATGCATTTCTACCCTCTTTCGCTTCTTCTGTCATATAGGCCAAACGTGTTGCTTCACCCGCAAACACCTGTTGTCCTACCATACCATCATCCGTGAGGTTCATGGCAAATTTCAGCATTTTTATGGACGTTGGTGACTTCGCCAGTACTTCTTGTGCCCATTGGTAGGCAGTACCTTCCAATTTTTCATGTGGAATTACAGCATTTACCATTCCCATCTCATATGCTTCTTGGGCCGAATAGTTTCTACCTAAAAAGAAAATCTCCCTTGCTTTTTTCTGACCTACCATTTTTGCCAAATATGCGGAGCCATACCCCCCATCAAAACTGGTAACATCAGCATCTGTCTGTTTAAAGATGGCGTGTTCTTTACTGGCCAAGGTCATATCGCACACAACATGCAGGCTATGCCCTCCGCCTACGGCCCAGCCGGGTACAACGGCGATCACCACTTTTGGCATAAAACGAATCATTCGCTGTACTTCCAAGATATTCAATCTATGCTGACCGTCTTGACCAACATAACCCTGGTGCCCCCTAGCCTTTTGATCACCACCACTACAAAATGACCAAATTCCATCTTTGGTAGACGGTCCTTCAGCCGAAAGCAGCACCACTCCAATGGAAGTATCTTCCTGTGCATCATAAAAAGCCTTGATTAATTCACTGGTGGTATGGGGTCTAAAAGCATTACGCACATTGGGCCTATTAAAGGCAATACGGGCAACACCCTCACATTTTTTATAGGTGATATCTTCAAATTCTATGGCGGTCTGCCATTTGGGTGATTTCATGTTGTTATTTTATGTAATAACAAAATAACGGAATTTACTTTTAGTTGTTTAGTGCTATTTAAAATCAATGGAATGCTAATAGGCTTAGGGGAATATGTTAAATAAGTAATTATATAGGAAAATACTTACATAAGTATTTACTTTTATAAGTATTAAACATATCAAAATGAAAGAAACGGTTTTATTAGCAATGATTTATTTAGGAGTCAAATGTCAGTTCACAAACAAACATATTTCCAGACAATGGAAACGTAGGAATAGGAACAAGCTCACCAAGCAACCCTTTACATATTTCAAGTAGCTCAGAAAACCATCAATTGAGACTGCAAGGAACCAATGGTAAACATTCTTGGATTCAGTTTTACCCTAGTGGTGCCAATGTATTAAATTGGAAAACAGGTGTTAACACCAATGGGTTTAGTATTTATGATATTAGCAATGCTCAATATAGGTTTAATATATCGAACACAGGAAACGTAGGTATAGGCGCAACCAACACCAAAGGCTTTAAATTAGGTGTAAATGGAAAAATAGCGGCTACGGAAGTAAAAGTAGCAACATACGCTAACTGGTCGGACTTTGTCTTTAAAAATGATTATAACCTAGCAACGCTAGCAGAAGTAGAAAACCATATAAAAGAAAAAGGACATTTAAAGGATATACCAAGCGCAGAGGATGTAAAAAAAGATGGTTTCTTTTTAGGAGAAATGGATGCCAAACTATTACAAAAAATTGAAGAGTTGACACTTTATTTGATTGAGCAGAACAAGAAAATAGAAGAACTCCAAAAAGAGATCATTACTTTGAAAAATGAATAGATTATGCAGAGATTAAAAACAGTTTTAGATTAATTCTATCTGTATTTTATCGAGATCCCTACTTCATTTAAAATATGTTTTGTTGCCATGCGTTCAACTTATTAAATAAGAACACTATGCGTAGCTTCAAATCCTATATTCATCTATTCACATTTCTTTTTCTTTCCATCTTAATCCTTTCTTGTAGCAAGGAAGAAAGTGGTATTGATGAATCAGCACAAGGCATGCCAGATTCCGATGAAGAGGTGGTAGATAATCCCAACAATACGGATACTCCCGATACCCTAACTCTTGAAGCAGGTTTCACTATAGATGACGAACAGATGTTCACCAATCTTATCCTTTCCGAAAGTGAGTACAACAAATTCATTACGGACGAAGGTGATATGCAAATGGTCTCAAACAAGGTGTATGAGTATTTTAATGATGAGTATGATTTTATCATCATTCTCAATGTAGAAGACTCCCAACCAGATGGATTGTACTTTGGATTGTCAACCCCGGCCAAAAATGAGATACAAGGCCTAGGAAGAAATGTTTGGAACAATACTGCTGCGTTTGGTTCCGCCGGAAAACTGAAAACGGTTATCCATATGCCAAGGGTGGAGTATATAAGAAATGGACCCTTTTTACATGAAATACTACATTATTGGAGTAATCATGGTCTTATACCCACTACTGCTGGCGGGCATTGGGGTTACTCAAGTGTTGGTGGACAATTGGGTGGTTTTGACGAAATTGAAGATTTAGGTGGGAATACCTATAGAGGTTTGGTGGATGGTGAAGTTGGCTTTGGTTTAGTAGCGAATGGTGGAAATTCAGTGCCTTATTCAAATTTGGAGCTTTATGCCATGGGACTTATTGATGCCGATGAACTAGAAGCGGTAACAGTTGCTGAAAACCCAAGTTCAACCTCAGAATTTGGGGTGTTTACTGCTGATGCCATTAACGTTTTAACACCGGAGGATATTATTGCCGAAAACGGCGCTCGTGTGCCCTCTTCTGAAAATGCCCAGACTGAATTTAATGCACTGGTGGTTGTGGTTTCTACCGACAATCTATCCCAAGAAAAAATAGATACGCTAAATTCCAATCTTGAAAATTTTGCAGTAAAAAGCGACCCCAATGACTCATGGGGAGGTCTCTTTAATTTTTGGAAAGCGACATTGGGCAAGGCTTCCTTTAGCTTTGATATAGCGAATGAACACTTAAAATAAGCTCCGCCTGAGTTTGTTAAGCCCTAATGTGTCTTCTTCTGATTATTTCCCGAAAGCATCGTGATTGAGAAAACTGTATTCCGCTCTGGTAGTGCATTGGGTCTACTATGACATGAGATAGGTTGTTGAAAAATACGCAATAACCTACCGTATAAACGTTTGATTCTGACAGAAAAATCAACGAACTTCGTTATCGGTTGATATAGCTCATTAAAACGAGACCATATCTTAAACGATAACGAAACCTACTTCTTACTCTTTTCTTCTATTTATATGATTTTGATAATTAGAATATAATAGTTGCTTAGCTGCTAATAACGCTTGGGACTAGAGCAGTATATTTTTTGAGTTTATAGGGGAAATCAACGAACTTCGTTGTTGGTTGATATAGTTCCCTAAAACGAGAACGTATCCTAAACGTTGTAGTACATTCCTTGCATCAGAATCCAATTAATTCCTCGATCTAACAAGGAGAAAAAGACAATGATAAAGGAAGGAGTGTAATTAACTGATTGTTAATATAAATATTTAATTTTAAGCGAGATTATCAAATTAAAATCAATAATTTATGAGAATTAATTTTTTTTATGTTTTTTTATTTTTATCAGTGATGCTTTCTTGCACTGAGAAGGATGATGAATCTATGGAAGTAAAAGATTCTGCCATAACTATATCTGTAGAAGATTTAATTATAAGTATTAATGAAAATCCTAGTAATGATTTTGTTTTAGGAAAAGTTAAAGCTAAGACGAATAAAGGAAATTTAACGTATAGTATCGAAGAACAAAATCCGAGTGAGGCTCTTTCTATTATTGATTCCACAGGAGAATTAGTAGTCAAAAACAATTCTCTTTTTGATTTTGAAGTTAACCCCAAAATAACTGCTAAAGTTAAAGTATCTAATCTTGATGTATTTGAATTAGTCACAGTAACTATTACTCTAAATAATATTGAAAACACAAGCTATATTAGTATGATTAATGAAAATCACATTTGGGTTAGTAGTACTTATGATAATAATGATGGGTTCGATACCTTTATAGAACATAAAATTTATTTTAATGGTATCGACCTAGTTAATAATGAAACATACTTTAATTTATATTACAAACAAATAAACTATAGTTACGGTAGCCCTTGGTTTATAATAAATAATAGTTCGGTTGAAGATGAAGGACAGTTACTTTATAAAATAAGAGAAGATACTGAAAGAGAAAAAGTATATACTTTAGATAGTAATAATAACGAAGTTTTGCTTTACGATTTCTCCTTAGAAGTAAATGAAGCAGTTGATTTATGGGATCATAAAACGGGTAGTTATATTACACGAACTTTGGAATCTAAAGGTCAAGTTAAACTCTTAAATGGTGAAACTAGAAAACGAATGTTTTTTAATGACAATTATATTGTAATTGAAGGAATTGGCGCTTTATATAATTCCAATTCTAATACCGCTTTGTACTACCTTTTTAATGGAGATTTACCTTTATATGATGGGAAGAATTATCAATATGTAGACCTAAATGATTATTGGCAAGAAGGAGGACTACCTGTCATAAGTTTAAAGGAAGTTTCTCAAGTAGGTGATGAAATTATTTTTAGATCTAATTTATCAAGCGACGGAGGGAATTATATTGAAAATAATATTTTGGAAAAAGGTGTTTGTTGGAGCAGTACTTCTAATACTCCAACAATCGATGATAGTCATACAATGGTTTTCTCAAATGAAAATGATGATGGTAGTAATAGAGTTAATTACCTGGGGACTTTTTATGCCTCTATTAATTATTCTGAATTACAACCAACCACTACCTATTATTTCAGAGCTTATTCAAAAAACAATAATGGCGTTGCCTATTCGAACACTATTTATACCTTTGATACGACGTTCTTATCTATCACTTTAAATACCGAATTAATTAACCAAGAAGAAGAGATTGAAAATGGACGGAGAATTATTAAATATACCGTAGGAGGCAAAGTTGTATCAAATAACCTTCCTAGTTCCATTAGTATTATTGAAAAAGGTATAGCTGTTTTTAATAGGTTTAGATTTAGTAATGATCCAAACCCGAGTGAGAGCGAATATTACTCAATAGAAGCTGGCACTTTAGATAATTTTCAATATATACATTATATTGCTCCAGATGCTTATGACCCACTTACTGACCCTTTTCTTTATTCAGTTTTTTGGTCTTACGTAAAGCTTAGCAATGGACAAATTGTTTATGGAAACCCAGTATAAGAAAATTAACATACTACAACACGAATATATGAAGTCACAATACCCTAACGGGATATTACGCCTCATACATAAACCGATAACGAAACCTTCTTTCTACCTCCTACTTTTCTTCCATTTATATGATTCTGACAACTAAAAACAGTAGTTTATTTAACTGTTAAGAACGCTTGGCACTAGAGCATTATATTTTTTTGAGTTTATAGGGAAAATCAACGATATTCGTTATCAGTTCATACAGCTCATTAAAACGAGACCACATCTTAAACGTTGTGTAGCATCTAATATAATTATGGAATCAAATGTAGCATTATGGGAAATCATCCTTAAAGCAATCACTGTATTGATTGCTGTTATTGGATTTGCTTATCAAATAATCGGACTTGACCCTCAAAAGAGAAGTAGGTTAAAAACAGATTTAGAGATTCTTGAGAAGTTTAAAAAAAATGGATTAGAAGAAGAATATGAAAGATTATCCAATCACATAAAAAACCGAGTTCCTAGTATTTATCGAAAACCTGAAGAAACGGATACAGTTCTCAGAATACCAGATATTCAAAGACTAATTATTGGAGTTATTCTTACAATTTTCTTTTCTGGTATTACTGTTTATTATTACATAAATTTAAATGGATTTCAGTGGTGGATGGTAGTTACAACATTACTCGTTATATCTGGAATTGGAAATATATTGCAAGGTGTTTTAGGTGACTCAAGTAAAAAATAAAACGCTACATAACAACGACTATAATTCATTATGGCGGATTTTCCTACGGAAAATCACTACCTATAAATTATCGCTTGGTCCTCGCGGACAATTCCACAACGAAACCTACTTCTTACTCTTTTCTTCTATTTATATGATTTTGATAACTAGAATATAATAGTTGCTTAGCTGCTAATAACGCTTGGGACTAGAGCAGTATATTTTTTGAGTTTATAGGGAAAATCAACGAACTTCGTTGTTAGTTGATATAGTTCCCTAAAACGAGAACGTATCTTAAACGTTGTAGGTAAAATAAAAAAAACGACTAAAATTGAATATAAGAAAAGCAACAGAATTCGATTTTGACAAAGTCTGGGAAATATTCTCAAAAGTCATTAATACTGGAGACACTTACGTCTTTAATCCAAATACACCAAAAGAGGATTTAAAAAGACATTGGTTTGCGGACTATATGGAAACTTATGTAGTTGAAGAGAACGGACAAATACTTGGCACATATATTATCAAACCTAACCAAATTGATTTAGGAAATCATATTGCAAATTGTAGCTATATGGTAAATCCGAATGCGCAAGGAAAGGGAATTGGAAAAAAACTTTGTGAACACTCGCTTGAAATAGCAAGGAAGAGAAATTTCAAGGGTATTCAGTTTAATATTGTGGTAAGCACAAATAAAGGAGCAGTAGCGTTATGGAAAAAGTACGGATTTCAAATAATTGGAACCACACCTAAAGGGTTTAGACATTCTAAACTAGGTTTAGTGGACACATACATTATGTATAAAGGCTTGAAAGAAAATTAATAAAACTACCTACAACAACAGCTATAATTAATTGCGGCTGAATTCCCTACCTCCTTTTTTTCTTCTATTCATATGATTCTGATTACTAGAAAACAGTAGTCATTTAGCCGTTAAGAACGCTTGGTGCCAGAGCAGTATATTTTTTTGAGTTTACAGGGAAAATCAACGAACTTCGTTGTTGACTGATACAGCTCATTAAAAGAGGCCATATCTTAAGCGTTATATATAAACTTAAAAGAAGAAGACTACAGATTAAGATTATCAATGAATACCATAATTAATTCTTTTAAAAACCACATTAGTTTTTCAAATTTTTGGATTAGAAATGGCTTTATAATTGTAATGCTATCTATTTTAGTCAATCATCTTACGGAGCCAGAAAACTTCCCGTTTCATAGAGATTATAAATTTCCTTTATTGCCTATTCTTGTTTCAATTATTGCAGGAAGTGTAGTATTTCTTATCGCTAGCTTTAATTTCAAATATTATAAAAACAAATACTTCGCAAAAAAAACGAACACTCAACTACTATTACGTTTCCTGTTCTCAACGTTAGGCTATATTACCATACTATATCTCTCTTTGTACTTTGGTTTAAACGGTTTTATTAATGGAACTGAATCATACAATATTTATTATCTATTAACTGGGCTATCGGTTACCTTACTAATGAACACGCTCCTAATTGCCATTTTATTTGCACCTGATATTTATAAACTTCACAAGCTTGTCTCCATAAAAGGTACACTTAAAGTTCAGCAAGGAGGTAAACTAACCTTAGTTAAGTATCCTGAAATTGCCTTTATATACAGTGAAAACAAAATAGTATACATCATAAAAACTGATGGAGGTTCCGTTATTACAGATTTTACTTTAAATGAAGTTGAAAGTAAAATCAGCGAACAAAGTTTTTTTAGAGCAAATAGACAAATAATTCTTCACCCGCGCTCTGTTAAACAAGTACAGTCCATAGAAAATGGAAAACTATCTGTGCTACTCAAACCTACTATTGCCAGCAAAAAACCTTTTCAGATAAACATTAGTAGGTATAAAAAACAAGAATTTATGAACTGGTTAGAGGGTAAGCTATAAAATACAATGATTATTCAGCTATTATTTTGCTACCATTCAGTAAAAATGAGCTGTATATCACTGTTTATCTTGCTTTATCGTTTTTACTTCGTTTAAAATTAAAAACGATAAAAAAATGAATAAGACCTTTTTCACTACAAAACTAATACCTGTAATCGCCGTTATTCTTTGCTGTATTCTATACCTATCTAGGTATGATCAAATAATCATAGCAGCATTAATACTATTATTGGCAAGTGCTATAGAGTATAAAAAAGATTGTTTTAAGTCTTTAGGCTTTCAACGTAAAAGAATAAATGCAAAAAGTCTATTAGTAACAGCGCCACTATTTGGTACAGCTCTTTTTCTGTTTTATTACTACATAATGGTGCCAGGTGTGACACATCTTACAGGACAACCCATGGACTTTTCTGCCTTTGAAACTTATACGGGGAACTTACCTGCCACAATGATTTTACTTGTTTTTATCTGGATATCGGCGGCATTCGGTGAAGAAATTGTCTTTAGAGGATATTTAATGAGACAGTTTACCAAGTTTTTTGGCTCAAGCAAAATAAGTCTTGTAGTTAACATTCTAATCTTCGGTTTTATTTTTGGGTGGATTCACGCATATCAAGGAATAAGTGGTCAAATAATAACTGGTATTCTAGGTATGCTCTATGCGATGATTTTTCATATCCGTAAAGACGACTTGTGGTTCAATGTTGCTGCTCATGGTTTTTTTGATACCACTGCTTTGGTATTTATTTATTATGGTTGGAGTTAAGAATGCTTGGGACTAGAGCAGTATTTTTTTTTGAGTTTATGGCGAAAAGCAACGAACTTCGTTGTCGCCCGTTGTAAGGCGTTAAACGAGACCATATTTTAATAGATGCCAAACATATTAGCATAAGTAGAGCACATGAAAACTGATAAATGATTAATACTGACAATCGTTATAGCATTAAACACTGTCTTTGTTCAAGAAAATATTGAAAAAACTTCAGGCAACCATTTGATAAAATTAAATGTCATATAAGTAATGGCTTATATGCTAAACCTAAAGTGTGAAAAATTCTCAATAGTTATTTTATGATGAAAAATCCCATAATGCTGTCGCTTGTACTTCTAATTTTTGGTTGTAAAGAACAAGATATAATACCAGCAAAAACCATTGAAAGTGTAAACAGTAAAGAAGTACTGCTAGTTGGAACATTTCATTACAACAATCCTGGGGCCGATGTGGCGAAAACAAAGTCATTTGATATCCTGAACGAAAAGTCGCAACTTGAACTAAAAGAAATTTCCGTGAGTATCAAAAAATACAATCCAACCAAAATATTCGTGGAATGGCCCTATAACGAGCAAAAAGAATTAGACTCTTTATATCAACTATATACAAGCGGAAACTATTTTGAAAACGATAGTCTTTCCGATTTTTACCTTAAAAATGAAATATTCCAATTGGCATTTAGGGCAGCAAAGGAAAATAATCTAACAACCCTTTATGGTATTGATTATTCTACCTCATTTCCTTTTGGAGATGTCATGGCTGCCATTGAACAAAACAATCAATCCGAGCTTAAAGCGCAGATAGAAAATGGCATTTCTAAGTTTACAGCAGAATTTGATGACAAAATTGATTCTGGAGCTTCACTTAAGGAGCTCACCTATTACCTTAATAGTCCTGAAATGCGCAGTTTTTCCAACAATTTTCATAATAATTTAATGTTGATGGCTGGAAAACCAAATGATTTTTCCGGCCCACTCTTAACCGCTGAATGGTTTAAGAGAAATCTGTACATGTGGTCCTTAACACAAAAGAACACAGGCCCCTCTGATGAAAGAATCATGGTTCTGGTTGGCGCAAGTCATGCTGCTATGTTTGAATTGTTCATAAGGGAAAATGAAGATTGGGAAATCAAAGAATTGAAAGAACTAATGGAAAAATGATACCTGTTATGCGCTCTTTCCAATCCAATAGGTCAACTTCTTGATTATGAGTTAAAATTCATCGAACTTCGTTTTAAGCCGTTGATGCTTATCTCATCTATTTGGCAGCACTATTTAAAACGACATTATGAAATATTTATACTTCTCACTTCTTATGCTATTCACAAGTTGCCTATCACAAGTAAAAGAAGAAAAAAAAGAAACTCCGCTATATGACTATGATGTAGAAGAGAAAATAGTTGAGTTGGGAATAGAACTGCATACTCCAAAAGTTCCGCCAGGCCTAAAAATTAAGTTGGCCAACAGAAGTAACAACCTGATCTATTTGTCAGGAAATGGGCCAATAGCGCATGATGGGGAACGTACCATAGGAAAAGTGGGGACCGATTTAACTGTTGAACAAGGGTATGAAGCAGCCCGGTTGACCGCAATCAACCATTTATCAGTTTTGAAAGAAGAGATTGGGGATTTGAACAAGGTCGTGAAAATTATAAAAGTATTGGGAATGGTAAATTGTGATACTTCGTTTGAAAATCACCCACAGGTTATCAATGGTTATTCTGATGTATTGATCGAGGTATTTGGAGAAAGAGGGAGACATGCCAGGTCTGCAGTTGGGATGGGCTCTTTGCCCTGGAATCTTGCTTGTGAGGTTGAAACCATTGTTGAAATAAGGGATTGAAGCTTAATTTAAAGCTTTTTTTGATAAAAATTTAGCCCTAATCAGTACGGAAGCATCCCATTATTGGACAGATTCATGACTTTGTATTTTACGTTTCGTTGACGTAACGTAATCATTTTTACATCTTCCTCATTGGTTTGGTTGTTTCTTAATGTGAACTTCAAATATGTTGGTAAATTGACCTGATTGCCTAAATAGGTCATGTTTATCAACCATTGTCCCTGTTGCATATCATCAATATCAAAACTTTCAGATAATGCTCCTTGTAAACGCTTTTCATTAGCAATTTCTGTCGCATTGTTCCAATTGTAATACTGGCCTTGAGGATTTACAAATTGAAGTTCAAATTGAGTGTTGGGGTCGTTCCATTCAACCAATAAACTATAATTACTCTGTTCTTCAAACACAAATTTCGATTTGTCTATCCCAATTTCCTCGCCATGCCCTTGCAATACATCCAACATCTCTTCCTTAACAATTTGGTCCAATCCTTTACTTTCAAGAATGTTCTGTATACCAATGTAACTCTTGTACATATTCCATGCTTCTTTATACTCCCCTACTTCAACAAGCATTTTTGCTAAATCCCGTTTTGCCTGCGGAGTCTCTTTAATGGCATGAATTTGTTTATAAATGGATAGGGCTTCTTGATTTTGCTGTTCTTCCTCATGGGCATAAGCAAGAATTTTAAGCGCGTCTATTTGTTCGGGAAATTGCTCCAGTAGATTTGATTTTATACGATTCGCTTTTCTTGGATCATTCCAATGATCATCAAAGATTTTACTGGCTTCAAAATAAAAACTGGGGGTGTGTCCATAGTTTTTTCTATCACTTACATATTGTGCGTACGCTTTATCTACTGTAGGTGAATTGGCTATTCGTTGCGCATAGAGCGGTTTACTTGCTAATCCATTGGCCAATTCAATAGCATCATTGGAGTATACATTCTGTGATTTGTTTTTAGAATCTTCAGTGACTTCTATACCATCAAACGTATTACTTATGGTACGAACAATGATGATTCCACCCGGAGCCAAACTACCATACCTGGCAGCTGACCAAGCAGGTGGCATTAGCGTTATGTCTTTTATATTTTGAAGGTTAATGTGAAATGGAGGGTCATCAGCTGGATATACATGCCCGTCAACGTCCCAAGACATTGGCCTCCTCCTGTACATTACTATCTCATAATCTTCTGGATATTTTCTTACCACATCAATACCCGCAAATTTGCCTTCTACAGCATCCATTAGTGTCTGTGCTGACGGACTAATTTGCGAACCTTCCATTTGCTTAACACTAAAACCAACTTTATTCATGTCCAGAACACCAAAACGTGTATTGATATTTTTGTTTATGGGTTTATGAAGTTCCTTTAATCTTGCATTTTCTTCCAAGACCACTTCATCCAAAGCCGTAATGCCCAATGGCATAATAATCTTCAGCATTCGTGCCGATGTATTGACCACTGTTGAAGTAGCCTCTCTTCCTGGGTATGAAAAATCCAAAACCTCCCCATTAAGCGCTTTAATGGAAAAATTACCTCTAGAATTTGTCCTAGTTTGTCTATCACTATCTCGCACCTTAACCAGCACATTTTGTAAGGGGGTATCCAAATCGCCAACGCTACCCGTAACCTCTGATAACTTCTGAACCGTTCGGTTCGTGTATTCCAAGTTGTCCACCATGTAGCGCTCCGTAAATTGAACCGCCAACGCCATGTTGTCCAGTTTTTCAAGGTTGATGTAATTTCCGCCATGTTCTTCGGCTATTTCTTTTAAAAGGGTATGATTGGCAGTATTGTCACCATTTATGGTAAACAGCGTACCGTACCAATCTTTGGTGGCATCCACGGGAAAGTTTTTCCCATCGGTAAAGAACAAGGTTTGTTGAGAGGTTTCCAGTTTTTCCCAAAGCCTATGATCAATGGCCCCATCATAGATGGTAGATTCAATAGTCTTTTTTAACGTACCCCAATCACCGTTAGCGATTTTATGAGACGTTCTTTCCCCAAGATAATAGCTCATCGGTTGAAAATCTACCTGTACATCTCCCAAATTTTTAAAGTAGTTATCTAAAAAACGGAATTCTTTATCCAGATTTCTATCCTTCATCGATAGCGAAGTGTCCCAAAGCAGCATTATGTTGCTGGGTTTATCCCTGAGCTTGGCTTTTACTTCAACAATCTTTTCTTCTTTCTCTACGGCAGACGTGTTTAGGTTGAAAGCAATCGTAAATCCCTTTCGCATGCGCTTCCACCGATCTTGACTCAATAGCCTGGTATATGACCTAGACCCATCATCAAAGGCAGAAATTCCAATACCTACCCTACCCCCATAAATTTTTAAAAGCTCCAAGCTTATTACAAAATGGGAATCCACTACAATGTTGTACGGAGAAAGGTCTATAGCAATAGTGCCTTGTCGCTGTCTTATGGTATATAAAATGTTTCCGTTGGAGATATTTTTTCCAGGAAGCCCGTTTTCAAACTCATACACGTTTACACGCACCAATAGGCTATCCGAGATATTGGCGATGATATTGAAAGAAACATCCTCTAGTTTTAGAGGGCCTTTGCGCATCAATATTTTTGAGGCGTGTTCCCCTCCCAACGCCAAACTATCGTTCCAAAATCCAAAAAGGCGTTTGGATCTGCTTTGGTACCCAACCTTTCTTTTGTCCGCATCACTACTTTTAACGGTAACCCCTTCAAGTTCATAAGGAACGGGCTCCAAACCAATAGCCTGGTCTGTCTTAAGCATTTCGATAAACGCTTGGGTAGAGAACTTGAGTGTTTTATAACCTATCCGGGATATTTGAAGGATGTCTTTTTGATTGATTTCATTTTCATCCAATTCGAATTTAAAAGTGCCATCAAAATCTGAAACGGTTCCTTTTGCACGATCTACCACTCCAATATTAGCAAAGTCTACAGGTTTTCCCGTGCTCAATTCGATAATGCTCCCTTCAACGGTAATTTGACCACTTAATTGATTGCAAAACACAAAAATAAATACCAGAAAAACTACCCTTAAACCACCCATAGAAGAATTTGTTTCCCCTAAACTAATAAAATGATTAAATATTCATTCGTCAATTAATCAATATTATTTTCATTTCGAAATGAAAAGCTTCTAAAGGGTTAAAAATAGTAGACCCGCTGCGTTTTAAAATTCATTAGAAAAAAACAATGAATGTTGTAACTATTTTCTTTTTCCCAAGTATACCTGTTATAAAACAAAACAATGAAACTCAAATTAGCATTAGTATCCATTTTGACAATTTCTAATATTACAAACGGTCAAAAGCAGCACAATGATTATGAAATGATTCAGGCAGAATGTAATAGTTTATTGCTTGACCAGGAGATACAAGCCGTTTCGTTAGGAGTTATCACAAATGGTAACGTGTATAAATTTCACCTAGGTAAGTTAACTACCGGAGAAACACCAAATGAAGATACCTTATATGAGATAGCTTCCTTGACCAAAACATTTACAGGGACTTTGCTGGCGCAAGCCATTTCGGAAAAGAAGGCAACTATGGATGATGATATCAGAAATCATTTATCCGAGAACTTTCCCAACTTAGAATTTAACCAAAAACCCATTACGTTTCGCCATTTGGTGACGCACACTAGCGGTTTGCCTAGGATTTTCCCTGATAGCCCTGGACTCTTTGAAAATCCCGATTGGGATAACCTTCCCTATGAAATCAACAAACTACAAGCGGGATTTAGTGAATCTCAATTTTTAGAAGAACTGCATCAAGTAACATTGGATACCATTCCCGGATTTAAATTCGGTTATTCAAATGCTGGAGCTAATTTGCTAGGTTTTTGTTTGGAAAATATTTACGGTAAGACCTACGAGAAATTGTTATCCGAATATATTCTTGAACCTCTTCAAATGACGAAAACTCGTATTACCGCTCCTTCTGGGGAAAATAAAAAGCTGTTGGCCTTGGGGCTCAACCCAAATGGTTTGGTGATGCCCTCTAGAGCAGAAAAAGAAATGAAGGCAGAAGGCGGATTATTTTCAACACTGGACGATATGATAAAGTACATGGAATTTCAGCTAAACGAAGCAAATGAAGTAGTGAAAATTTCCCATCAAGAGTTATTGAACGGAAGATATGGGGATTTTGAAAATGGTTTGTTCTGGCAAATCTTTAAGAATGGGCAAAGCCATACAAAAATCTTTCAAAATGGGGGAGCTTATGGAACTTCCAGTTGGCTGACCATTATTCCAGAATCTAAAGTTGGAGTAATTATTCTAACCAATGTATCCGGTCCCACAATACATGAAAAGTTAAATGCAACGGCAGATAGGATAATTGAGCGTTTAGAATAAACTGGTTGCTACAATGGTTTTAGACCATTGTTAAGAAGTAAGCAATAATCCATGATAATGCTTCTTGATTCTATGAGGATAATCAACGAACTTCGTTATCAAAGGAAATTGAACCCTAAATAGTGATACCCTTTAGAAAGAAACTTCGAAAATGAAGATCAAAACCCTCAAAGGATTATTTATCAGGCATAACAAAATAGATGAGAACAGACAGTCAATTTGGTTTTTACATGGATTTGCCGATTCCGGATTGGCATACAAAGAGGTTTTTGATTCGAACCTTTCTCCTGAATTTAATCTTTATGTGGTGGACTTACCAGGATTTGGTGTCAGCCCTTTAAATAAAGACTATGTATCTATCAAGGAACAGGCAGATTTGCTCTCGGAAATAATTCAAACGGAAACCAAAAACAGTGGAAAAGTAAATGTTGTAGCCCATTCCATTGGTGCACAGATAGGAACTTGGGTTTGTGAGAAACTGTCAGATAAAATCAATTGTTTTTTTAATATAGAAGGTAATTTGACCGAGGCGGACAGTTATTTTTCAAGCAAACCTTTGAGTTTTAAAACTGCCGAAGATTTTGTGAAATCATTTGAAGATGAAATTTTTGAAAACGCAATCGGTGAAGAAAGGTTTAGGAGATATTACAGCAGTTTAAGATTTGCCGAGCCACAAGGAATGCGTAACTGGGCATTTACAAGTCAAGAACATATAAAAAACAATAAATGCGGATTTGAATTTAAAAACCTGAGCTGCAATAAAATATATATTTGGGGAGATTTGGATACACCAAAAGAAACGCAGAATTTTATAAAAGAACAAAATATCCCGAATAGACTATACAAAGGAATTGGTCACTGGCATATGGTCGAAAATGCAAAAAACTTATATGATGATATTAACAGCTTCCTAAAAACAGTATAGAGGAATGGTTGTAATTAGAATGAACCTATGGGCTTAGATGCTATAATGTAAGTTGTTAAAAATTGGACAATAACCTTAGGTCTAACCTTTTCATTCCGAAAGAAAAATTACGAACTTCGTTATCGTTGGATATAAATCACTTTTATGATTTATATTGTTCTAACCATATACCATTAAACAAAAAATGAAAAAAATATTCTCACTATTAATTTTTGTTATAGTAAGTTACTGCTCATCTGCTCAAGATACTATTTGTATAAGTAATACGATTGAGCATAGTATCTATTCCAAACATTTAAATGAGAATAGAAATTACTGGATTAGCTTACCTCTAAAATATTCTGATTCAATAAAATACCCAGTTATTTACGTTTTTGATGCAGAATGGAGGTTTGATTTGATTAAAAATATAACTTTTGATTTGGGAGCAAACGAGAAAATTAAAAACTCAATAGTTGTAGGAATCCCGCATATTGATTGGAATAAAAAAAGGGGACTTGATCTTACTTTTAGTCAATCGAGAATAGAATATGATGGTGAAGAAGTGGACTCAACTTGGTACAATGGTTCAAATTCTGGGGAAGGAATGAAATTTTACAACTATTTAACGGAAGAGCTAATTCCAGATGTAAATAAGAAGTATGCTACAAATAATCACGAAACACTGATCGGTCATTCTTACGGAGGCTATTTTGGTGGATACATACTATCATTGGACCATCCATTTGAAGTAATACATATATACGATCCTGCTATTTGGTTTAGTAATGGAGAGGTAACCAACAGATTTAAAAAATACCAATATAATAAGCCAACTAAAATTCATTTAACCTATCAGCCCAAGCCTGAATTTCATAAAAATAAAATAGAAGAGTTTATCAATGAACTCAAAAAGAATCAGAATATCATTTTAACGACCAACCTCTATGATTCAGAAACTCATAATTCATTGTTTTTAGATAGCTTTTATCAAGGAATTTTAAAAACAAATTAGCTGCATACAGCTAGAGCCATAGTCAACATGGTTGATGCTCTTATCTCCTGTTCCTTTCTAAAATCATAAAATGTCATTTCGAGTGCAGTCGAGAAATCTTTACAAGGGTATTCTTAAATAGGCCCAGTGATGGGGAACCTAGATTTCGCTCACTCATTACATTTTATTTTAAATGACAATAGGTTAGTAGTTTAAAACAGGTAATAAGTTGAAGTATTAACCCTTGATTCTGTGAGGATAATCAACGAACTTCGTTATCCTTGGATATAAACCATTAAAACGGATTATATCTTTTTAGTTACTATGTATTGAAGAAAATGTTTATGAAATCGATATAGTAAAGAAAATTATGACTGTAATAAGCCAACTTTCATCATCATTAGGGCAGAAAGGGAATGATGCAAATATAGCCTTAGCTAAAGAAATTGCAGAAACTGAAAATAGTTATGCGATTAAAGAACTTGTTCAAAATTTGGGGAATAAGGATAAAAAATACAAGCAGATTGTATAAAAACACTGTATGAGACAGCCTATATAAAGCCTGGTTTGATTGCCGAATATTATGCTGAGTTTTTAGGATTATTATCAAATAAAAACAATAGATTGGTTTGGGGAGGAATGATTGCTTTATCGACAATTTCAGATTTGAAAAGTAAGGAGTTATTTGAATCAATAGAGCAGATTTCTAGCACTGTAAATAAAGGTTCTGTAATAACGGTTGATGCTGGAGTTGAGATATATACAAAACTCAATAAATATTCAGAGTTTCAAGACAAAGTTGAAAACTTACTGACTGACCAACTGTGGAAATGTCCAATTAAACAATTGCCTAAATACATAGAAAAATCAACTATCTCTATCAATGAAAAGAACAAGGAAATTTATCAAAAAATAATAAATGAACGAATGACAGAATGTGAAAAGGAGTCACAGGTAAAAAGGCTTGATAAAATACTTAAACTGATTCATAAAATATAAAAACGCATAGTAACAATAGCTATAACGAAACTCTTCTATCCCCTATTCTTTTCTTCAATCCATTTAGCCATATACTTGGTACTGGCCATGGAATGATGCTGTGCTAGTCGCCCAATAAAGTTATTGCTACGGTGTGTTTCCAGATTTTGCCGTAACTGCTCTATTTGTTCTCGTACCTTTTTTTGCAATGCGGTTTTATCATAAAACGTATTGATAAGGGTAACTCCATTGGTTTGTGCTGCTTCCCACTTTTCCTTGTTTTGGTAATGTTCCACTGCAGCCGTTACAAAAGCATTCCAATCGTTACATATGACTCCATTCCAAGGTAAATTACCGTGCATGCCTTCTGCACCAATAACCGTGGTTATGCTGGGAATTCCGTGTTGCATGGCAGTAATCAATTTTCCCTTTATCCCGGCTCCAAATTGTAAGGGAGCTAGATTCACTCTGGCATGTTGCAATACGGTTTCCAAATTCTTAGCCCAACCCATAACATGAAAGCCTTCACCTGGTTTATGGAGTTCCAGCACCCGATTTGGTAGGTATGCACCGTAGATATGTAGCTCAGCATCTGGTAATGCCTTTCTAATTAAAGGCCAAATAGTATTTTTTAGGGTGATAATGGAATCTACATTGGGAGCATGCTTGCCATTTCCCACACAAACAAAATCCTTCCGCTCTTCAAAGGTGGACCATTCACCCATTGTTTTTGCATCCAGTTTTTCCAGCATAAATGGCAGATGCATCAACAAGCTTTTTGGAGTGCCCAATTCATTTTGCAATAATTCCATCTCATAGGAAGAAATCATCAATGACAAATCTGAACGGTAAATGCTCGCTGCCTCTCTAAGTGTCATTCCATGGTTCTTCCATTTCTGTGGCGTAAAAGCTTCATTTTTTTTATGGCATTCTTCCCGAGTTTTTCGCAGGGAATGTAAATCCTCCGTATTTAAAACCCTAAGTGCCTGTGGAGCAAATTGAGCAACACGCCATCCATACTGTTCCTCAGTCATAAACCTATCAAAGACAACCATGTCTGGCTCCAATTCCTTAATAAAACTATCAAAACTGGAATGATTCAGCTGTATGGTTGTTTCCTCTACTCCCATCGCTTCTAAATCTAAACTGTATTCAGATTTTGCTGCAGCAGAGCCAAAGGTTATATGGTATCCGAAGTCATTAAAAGCGTGAAGCAATTGTTGCATACGATGGCCCGCCGCCGTAGTAGACGGTTCTGGCCATACATAACCAATAAAAAGTACTTTTTTCATCTTGGCTACATTAGCGCCGCGAACTTTTTAGAGATACTGGAGCGTAGTTTACGTTCATAATCTTCCTCTAACCATTCCTTGTAATTCTTGGTGTTGTTCATGATGCAATAAGAATACTGGCGCACCCGGTACGCAATCTCTTCTTTTAGCTCCTTGGCCAAAATACGGGCATCAAAAACATCCTCACTGTTCTCTAAACAGATTTGAGCGTGTTGTTCAATACTCATCTCTAACACCAATTTGGACTTTCCGCCTTTGGCAAATACCTTTTTGTATTCCTCTTTTATATCAAAAGTGATGTTTTCGGATTTGCTGAATTTAGCTTTTAGCTCATCAGACATTACATACACAAACTCTCGTTCTATTTCTTCATCATTTTTGATGTTTTCCAAATAAAAATCAGGAAAATGGAAGATTTCTTGCCAATCTAACGGAGAATCCCATGGACCAAACCTAGCAAGGTTGTTCCCCATGTCTATCACGGAAAATTCATCTTTATTGGGTAAAATCCTTGAACCCCTTCCAATCATTTGGAAGTATAACGTGAGTGAACGTGTAGCTCTGTTCAGAATAATGGATTGTACAGTAGGTTCATCAAAACCAGTGGTTAAAATACTTACTGATGTTAGAATGGCCTGCGGAGTATTGGCAAACCAATCCAATATTTCTTTCCGTTCGGATGCGGTATTCTTATTGTCTAAATGCCGGATGTCATACCCCGCTTTTTTAAAGGTTTCGTACACATAAAGCGATGTATTGATACCATTATTGAAGATAAGTGTTTTGGTGCCTTTAGCAATTTCTTCGTATGCAGAAACCAATTTTCCCAGCATACTATGGTTACCATAAAACTCATCTGAAGACTTTACGGTGTAGTCTCCATTTATACCCAGTTTTAGGGTTTTTAAACTTACATCATAATTGTACAGATTGGCTTTGGCCAAAAAACGTTTTTCAATTAATGATTTAATGGATTCCCCTATGATCAAATGTTTATAATGATCTTTCATAGGGAGTTTTATATTGGAGCTTAACGGAGTGGCCGTAACGCCCAATATAGTAGCTCCTTCAAAATACTTGAACAGTTTTCTAAAAGAATTGTAATGCGCCTCATCTATTATGACAAGACCTATGTTGTTGATAGTGACCTTTTCTTCTTGTAGCCTATTGTTCAAGGTTTCTACCATGGCCACAAAACACATATAGTCATCTTGGTCATTCAGCTCTTTTACCTCGCTATTGATGATTTTATTTGCCACCCCAAAACCGTGAAGCATTTTGGAAGTCTGCCTGCTCAGCTCTATTCTATGAGTAAGTACCATCACCTTTTTACCCGTATCCTGAATGTATTTTCGGGTTATTTCAGAGAAAACCACTGTTTTCCCCCCTCCCGTAGGCAACTGGTATAAAATATTGGTGCCATCTGGCAACTCATTGATATGCTTGAAGATTTTTTTTAGATCTTCTTGCTGATAATCGTATAATGTCTTTCTGTTTACTGCTTTCTCTACCTCCAAAGGAAAATGGATTAAATGTTCCAAAATATCAAACCTTACAAAATTAGGAGTTTTTTAGACCACCGCTAAGCTTTATTTCAGCATTTCTATTAAGATACTATCAACAATTGTTTTGGGAGTGATTTTTGCCCATATTTTAGTGTTGCTCATAACATTTTGATAACAATAACAATTGTCATTTGGAAAATAGCCTTTTATGATGTATCATGTAAGCTATAATCACGTAGAAACTAAATACACCTATGAGGCAGCTAAAAATCATAAAGCAGGTTACCAATCGAGAATCTAAATCCTTAGATAAATACCTTCAAGATATTAGCAAGATTGATTTGATTACTGCCCAAGAGGAAGTAGAGCTAGCGCAACGGATTAGAGATGGGGATCAGATTGCCTTGGAGAAATTGACCAATGCAAACCTTAGGTTTGTGGTATCAGTAGCCAAACAATACCAAAATCAAGGATTAAAATTGCCAGATCTTATTAATGAAGGCAATGTAGGTTTGGTAAAAGCAGCCAAACGTTTTGATGAAACCAGGGGCTTTAAATTTATCTCTTATGCCGTTTGGTGGATCAGACAGTCTATTCTTCAAGCTTTGGCAGAACAGTCAAGAGTGGTGCGTCTTCCGTTGAACAAGATTGGTTCGATCAATAAAATCAAAAAAACATTTTCTTACTTGGAACAGGCGCATGAAAGGCCACCTTCTCCTGAAGAGATTGCCAAGGAACTGGATATGACCGTTACAGAGGTAAAGCAGTCGCTTAAAAACTCAGGCAGGCACGTTTCTATGGATGCTCCGTTAAAGGAGGGAGAAACTTCAAGTTTGTATGATGTGCTGAATTCGGCCGAATCTCCAAATCCCGATAAGGATTTGATGCATCAATCCCTGAACACTGAAATCAACAGAGCTTTAGAGACACTTTCTCCTAGAGAAGCTGATGTTGTTCGGTTGTATTATGGTATTGGCGACCAGCAGTCCATGACTTTGGAGGAGATTGGAAGCACTTTTGATCTTACCCGTGAACGCGTTAGACAAATACGGGAAAAGGCGATTAGAAAGTTACGGCACACTTCTAAAAGTAAAATCTTAAAATCCTATCTAGGTTAGGATTTACAGCAATAAAAAAGGGGATGTTATAATTACATCCCCTTTTTCATGATATACACTTTAAACTATCACGGACGGCTCAACTGACTAATATTAAAGTCAGTTAGCATTTCATTTAAATCTTGAATAAAATTCAAGTAAGCTGTATTTTCTTGGTTTTGATTTTTCATAAGATAAAGTTTGGGCTATTACTATAAATAATCTAACTCTGCAAGTTCGTTTATGCTCAAAATTTCATTGAGTTCCTGAAGGAACGCCAAGTATTCTTCTCCGTAGGTATCGTACAACATAGTATTAGGTGATTTAATCTTTGGGTTGTTGTTATAACGTAAACCTATTGGAAAGATTATGACAGTGCAATAATTTGTGGTGAAATTCCTGGTATAAGTTGTGAAATTGCAAAAAATATACTTTATAAGAAAAATAGCACATTTGTCGAGTTTGGGCTAAGAACAAAGAACAATTATTGATTTTCTTTCTCCGATTCAAAAATGTGCAGAGAAACCTCAAAATCCATATTCAAGTCCTTTACTTTTGCTGGCATAATATTGAATTCATCGTACAAAAAACAAAGGTTCATGGGTAACAATCGCTGTTCTTTGGCAGAACGCCCCAATTTATCCAACAATGCACATTTGACCTCAAATGCTTTATTACTGATCGTGAGGTTTTCGTTGTTTTCAAGTTCTTCAAGTAGCGGAATCTCTTTGGTATCCCCTATCTCTAAAATTTGATTTAGTAAAATTAGTTTACAGTCTAGATCAGTAGCGTGTTCAAACAACTGATGAAAGATACTTTGAAAATGTTCAGGTAGGTCATTATCTTTCATGATGTTGGGTTTGGTTTTTACATATCTCTCAGCACATCAATTTCAAAATCAACCAGCTCTTCAACCTTAGGGTATTCTACTAAGAATTGGTTGTATAGAAAGTTAAGGTACTTTATATCGTTATCCGTTTTGCAAACGGCACTCATTTGATTGGTAATTTCAAGTAAGCTGACCGTTTTCATCATTCGGAGGCATGGCTGTATTTTTTGACAAGCAAAATCCACTCCTCTAAAGTTTTTGGTTTGTAAGTGTACTTTTATGCCACCTATAAATTCCAGTATGTTTTGTTTGTAAAGCCTAATCAGTTCTTCCAATAACTCCATTTGACCCATACATTCCGTTAAAACAGGTTTTAGGTTTACTTTTTGGGTTGAAAAGACTGATTCTAAATTTTCTTCCACAATTTTGGTACTGGGGATTGTGCTTTCTATATGTTCCATATGCTCAGGGTTCTCTCTATCATTGTCATTCAAATGCTTACTAACCGTTTTAAGGGCCTTTGTAATGCGTTCTTGCTTTTTGGTCAAATTGGTTGTTTCCAACAATTGAATCAAGGAAAAAAGCAATTCGGTATTTGAGGGCGTTTTTTGTAAATCTTCAGAAAGAGGTTCTGGTAGTTTTTTCTCTGCTCCCTTAATGCCAATCTGTTCATAAATTACCTCTAACTGGTTCATTTCCGAAACACCAAAAACTTTGTCCTCTAAACCTGTTTTAAAACTATAAAATGACTTTTTTAACTTTCCTGCCTCTACCGTACCCAATTCTTCATAAGAAAAGCTACTTAGCCCTATTTCCAATTTTTCTAAATACGTCAGTAATTCTCGTGTCCCCAAAACTTCTATTATTAGTGTTATTAAGTATCTCTAAAAATGTTGATTTTGGTTTGGGAATACAACTTAATGTTCTATACGGTGCGCATTTTGTTGTCAAATTGCTTTATTTGTAGGTGTAAAAAAAAAGACATGAGATATTCTTACTTATTGGCTGCTATTACAATTCTATTTTCATGTGCAGAAAAGAATCCTAAAAAGACCGAAACCTTGGAGGAAAAAGCAAAAAAAATACATGAAAACGTAATTACTATTGATACTCATGATGATATCAATATAAAGAACTTTACAGATAGCATTAACTACACCCAAAATTTGGACACTCAAATAAATTTGCCAAAAATGGAAGCCGGCGGGTTGGATGTAGTTTGGTTGATTGTGTATACTGGTCAAGATTCTTTAAATACTGAAGGATATGCCAAGGCTTCCGAAAATGCCATTTCTAAGTTTGATGCCATTCGTAGATTATGTGAAGAATATGCTCCAGATAGAATAGAATTGGCACTTACTTCTGATGACGTAAGAAGAATTAGTGCTTCTGGTAAAAAAGTTGCAATGATTGGCGTTGAAAATGCTTATCCTATTGGTGAAGACTTATCAAAGTTTGAAGAATATCAAAAACGCGGAGCACGTTACATTTCCTTATCCCACAATGGACATAGTCAATTTTGCGATTCCAATACGGGCGAAAAGGATAGTATATGGCTACACAATGGTTTAAGTGACTTAGGCAAAAGTGCTGTGAAAGAGATGAATAGGTTGGGAATGATGATAGATGTCTCTCATCCGTCCAAAGAGTCCATGAAACAAATGATTGCGTTATCCAAAGCACCTATTATTGCTTCCCATTCTTCCGCAAGAGCTTTATGTGATCATAGCAGAAATTTGGATGATGAACAGCTTTTATTATTAAAAGAAAATGGAGGTGTAGTACAAACAGTGGCATTTAGTTCATATTTAAATACCGAAAAGCATGAGGCACGAGCAGCTTTTATGAAGGAAATTCACAAGAAGGTAGCGGACTCTCTTAAGATAAACTGGTATGAACGGTCACAATTCTCATCCCTAACTGATGTTCAACAAGCTGAATTTATTGAAAACTATCCTAAAGTACTTAAAATAGCCAATGCCATTGCTGAAAAAGACAATTCGGCTCCACCAGCGGTTGATGTATCAGATTTTGTAGATCATATTGATTATATGGTAAACCTTATTGGGATTGATCATGTTGGAATTAGCTCAGATTTTGATGGTGGAGGCGGGATTGAAGGTTGGTCAGATGCTTCTGAAACGTTTAATGTTACATTAGAACTGGTAAAGCGTGGTTATTCCGAAGAGGATATAGCTAAACTATGGGGCGCAAACTTGCTCAGAGTATTGGATGAAGTGCAAGCAATAGCCGTTTCTCTCAACTAAAACTCCTCTTTTTCTCTTTTTGCCAGACGGTCCTTAACGTATTCCACTTTGGTTTTTCCGTGAGGTTTGGGGTTCCCTTTATCGTCCAAGTTTACCATGATAATGTTATCTACGGTAACAATACTTTCATGTGTCATTTTGTTTCTCACCTCGCAATTAAGCGATATTGAGGTGATCCCAAACTTTATGACCTCTATTCCAATTTCTACGATATCACCCTTTTCCGCTGTGCTCATAAAATTGATTTCTGACATATATTTGGTAACGACTTTTTTACTTTCTAACTGCACAATACTATACAGCGCCGCTTCTTCATCAATCCAAGCTAGGAGCTTGCCTCCAAACAAAGTTCCGTTCGCATTTAAATCTTCTGGTTTAACCCATTTTCTTGTGTGAAATCTCATTTTACCGATACTTTAAATTGTTCAGTCAGAATAAAATTAGGCTTTTGAGCTCTCCAATTAACTTTCATTTGAGTTTTAACAAAAAGATTCAATTATTATAAAGTTTGTTAATCTTAAAATAAATTTTTCTTAATTAAGTCGCTTAAAAACTGAAATAAAAATAAATTCATACATCAATCAAAACTAATCTAACACAAATGGATGCTACTTCGAATTATTATTCGGACCCCAGCTTTACCGTTTTTAGAGTACCTACATGGCGTGCGCGTTTTTACAAATTTCTGTCAGTTGATATTTGGGGCAATCTTCCCGGGAACCTTCAGCGTAAAATTTCTGCTTGGTACAGTTCATTCTACAACAAGCCTGTTTCCAAAAAAATTATTAAGCCCTACATAAGAGTAAATTACTCAGATCAGAACTATCTGGAAAAGTTTAAGCCACCTCATGGAAAATCAGATTTTGACTGTTTCCAAGATTTTTTTATTCGTGAGTTTAAATCGATTCCAAAAAACGAAAGTCCTTATGTTTGGCCATGTGAAGGCTTACTTTGCGATGCAGATAAAGTACATGACCTAAACTTGGTACATGTAAAATCCGATACCCGTTCGGTCGCCACCGTTTTTGGATTACAGGAAGGACAAATACCAAGGGAGTATACTTTTACCAATGTTTTTCTGCACAATAAGAATTATCACCGAATACATTCTCCCATAAATGGAACTATATCCAGGATACAACATATACCTGGTGATCTTGTGGTGCTAAGGCCATGGATATATAAAGAAAACCCCTCTTTACCTGCATTTAGAAATGAGCGTTATAATATAGATATTGAAGACGAAGAGGGTAACATATGGTTTATATCCATTATTGGAGGGCCTGCCGTGGGAACAATAGCACTTTCAGAACATATTTGTGTTGGCAATACAGTTAACAGGTTGCAAGAATTGTCGCTGTTTTATTTAGGGTCAACTTGTTGTATGGCTGCTCCTATCAAGCCAAGATATCACACCAAAAATACTTTTGTAGAGGTAGGCATTCCGTATTAAAATAAGGTGTTGGGCTTATTTTGATGGAGTGTTTTTGGAATTGGAAGATCTGTTTTAAATTCTTTATTGAGTTTTTCAATAAAATAAGCAGATAACAAAGGAGATTCCAGTTCCAAATTCTGATGCACAAAAAAATGAATATTCTTCAAGCCCAAATTCTTCCATATAGCTAATCTACTAATCCAATCATCTAGTCTTGGATAATCTGTGGCGTGATTTGCGCCCACATACCTAATAAATGCTTCGTTGTTCGTTAATCGCATATGCATTAAATCCCGTCTACCGGCAGTATCTACCAAAACGTTGGCAATATTATTTTCTTCCAACAAATGGTATAGCTCCTGTGCAACTTTCTCGTCATTAAACCAGTCCGTATGTCTAAATTCCATGGCCAGCGGGAATTCTTTTGGCCAATATTCTACAAACTGCACTACCCTATCCCAGTTTTTTGGATTAAAGTTATTATGCATCTGTAAAAAAATAGTTCCTAATTTATCTTTTAGAAGCGAGGTTACCTCTAAATAACGATCTGCCACTTCATACACCTTATCATTAAGCCTTCTCAAATGGCTCACTTCGTTGGTCATTTTTGGAAAGAACTTAAAATTTTCAGGAGTTTTATCGTACCACTTCTCATATTGCTCTGCCGGAAAGATTCTATAAAAAGTAGCGTTCAACTCAATAGAATTAAACTGCGAAGAATAGTACACCAACTCATCTTTAGTTCCCCTTGGGTAAAAATTCTTAAGGTCTTGCCTGTTCCACTTTGCACAACCAACATAAATGTTAGTTTTTTCACCTTTTTCGCTTTTGGAAAGAAGAACTGAGGTATCTATATGGTCCTTTGGGAAGGTAAAATCAATTAACTCTGGCTGTTCAACTTTTCCAAACTTCATATCCTGGTAAAATTCATGTTCCCATCAAAAGTAAATGATAGATTTTAAATATAAAATATGTAACATATTACTTACTTTTAATACTGATAGCTAAACTCAAATAAAATAACTAAAATGAAAACATTTAAAACTACAATCTTACTATTTTTTGCAATGGCTTTATCTGTACAGGCTCAAACAGCGGATGAAATTATAGCAAATTACTTTGAAAACACGGGAGGACTTGAAAATTGGACAAACCTAAAAGGTCTCAAAACATCTGGGGTAGGAATCCAGCAAGGTTTTGAGTTTCCCATTGGAGCCATACAGCTCAAAGATGGCCGCCAGCTGTTTTCTGCTAACATTCAGGGTAAGGAATTTAAACAACAGGTTTATGATGGAGAGGTGCTTTGGAGTACCAATTTCATGACCATGAAAGCTGAAAAAAGTGACGCCGAACAAACTGAGAACTTTAAATTGAACACCAATGATTTCCCCGATCCTTTCATTGATTACAAAGCCAAAGGATACACTGTGGAATTATTGGGAAAAGAAACCGTGGATGGAGCGGAAACTTTCAAAATAAAGTTAATAAAAGAACCTATTATGGTAGATGGCACTCAAGAAGACGATATCTCTTTCTACTATTTTGATACTGAAAACTTTGTCCCTATTGCTGTGGAGACAAAAATTACATCTGGACAAGGAAAAGGTAAAACAGCTAGATCCATAATGAGTGATTATCAAGAAATTGATGGGTTATACTTTCCCCATTCCACTTCTCAATATATTGATGGCGCTGTGGTTTTTTCAATGAACATGGAGAGTTTTGAGTTGAATCCAGAAGTGGAAGAAAATACTTTTTCTTTTCCCGAGGAGATGACCGAAGAAAAAAAATAACCCTTTCATCTTATAATCTTTAAAGACCCAAACAATGGGTCTTTTTGAATTGAAATCAAATGAAAAAACTAGTATATAATCTCTTACTAATAACAGTTTTCGCTCCTGCTTTTGGGTTTGGGCAGCAAACTATAGAATCCATTAAAGGAAAAGAACTTTTTGGAGACATGAAGGCACGCCATATAGGTCCTGCTTTGATGAGCGGTAGAATAAATGACATGGAAGTGCATCCTACCAATAGCAGGATCATCTATGCAGGAACAGCCGGGGGCGGTGTATGGAAATCAAGTGATGCGGGAGCTACTTTTAACTCTCTTTTTGATGAGCACTGCCAATCAATTGGTGCTGTAGAACTTGACCCCAACAATCCAGACAATGTAATTTATGTTGGTACGGGAGAAACATGGACACGTAATAGCGTTTCTATTGGTTGCGGTTTATTCAAGTCAACGGATGGTGGCGCAAACTGGAATAAGATAGGGTTCGAGAAATCGGAACGCATAGCCCGCGTAATTGTAAACCCAAATAATTCTCAGGAGATTTATGTTGGAGTACTGGGAGCCCTCTGGGGAGACAGTGATGAAAGAGGTGTTTACAAATCCAACGATGGCGGTTCAAGTTGGGAAAAACTTCTTTACCTAGATGCTAAGACCGGATGCGCAGATTTAACCATTGATCCCACCGACCCAAACATACTCTATGCTTCTATGTGGGAATTTCGCAGAACAGGATGGTCTTTTGAATCTGGTGGTAACAACAGTGCTTTATACAAATCTATTGATGGAGGTAAAACATGGAACAAAATACACAATGGATTTCCTTCTGGAAATCTTGGAAGATTGGCCATAGCCGTTGCCCCGTCCAATCCCAATGTACTATACACTGCTATTGAAGCGGAAGAAGATGCTAGAAAAGGTTTATATAAAAGTAATGATGCCGGGGAAAGCTGGGAGCAGCTTAACAATGATTTTGGCATCACGGTTCGTCCATTTTATTTTTCAAGAATAGTTGTTGACCCTAAAAACGAAGATGTCGTTGTTAAAGGGGGACTAACAGGATCTATTTCAAGAGACGGAGGCAAAACCTTTAAGAATTTGGGAAATATGCATTCAGACATTCATGACATAGCGTTTAATATCAATAATTCAGATGTGATGTATGTGGGTACAGATGGTGGAGTATATAGGACTTGGGATGGTGGCACCACCATGGAAATTGTCCAAAACCTTCCACTATCGCAGTTTTATCATATAAGTGTTGATGATGCAAAACCATATAATGTTTATGGGGGACTACAAGATAATGGTTCATGGTACGGCCCTTCCTCATCACCTGGTGGTGTTGAAGCTAAAGATTGGAATTCAGTAGGCTTTGGCGATGGATTTAGAGTGTTAAAACATCCTACGAAGAACGTTATATACTCAGAGATGCAGGGTGCAGCAAATGTCTGGAGGTATGACACGGATAAAATGTTGCTTAAAACAATTCAACCTCTTCCAATTTCCGAAGAAACCAAACTCCGTTTTAATTGGAACGCCCCAATGGCAGTAAGCGTTAACCAGCCTGAAAGATTTTATATGGGAAGCCAATTTTTGCATAAATCAGAGGATATGGGCAATACGTGGGAAATTATTTCTCCAGATTTAACCACCAATGATCCCACAAAACAGAATCAAGAAGATTCAGGCGGACTTTCCAAGGACAATTCGGGAGCAGAAAACCACACAACCATTTTTACCATAGCGGAATCCTCCTTAGATGAAAAGGTAATATGGGTCGGTACAGATGATGGCAATGTGCAGATTACGCAAAATGGAGGAAAAACATGGACCAACACTACTCCAAACATCCCTGGTTTACCAGAGAATACATGGTGTTATCATATAGAAGCAAGTGTCTTTAATAAAGGTACTGCCTATGCGGTTTTTGACGGCCATACTCAAAATGACATGAAGCCTTACGCATACAAGACAACAGATTTTGGAAAAACATGGAGCGCTATTATTACTGATGATGTAGAAGGTTTTGCTCGAAATATTCAGGAGGACTATGTAAATCCAGACTTGTTGTTTCTAGGAACTGAATTTGGACTTTTCATAACCATTGATGGTGGTAAAAACTGGAAAAAGTTCACTAATAACATGCCAGCCGCAGCCGTTCACTTTATAGACTTGCAAAAGACGACCAATGATTTAGTAATGGGAACACACGGTAGAGGTGTTATTATTATAGATGATATATCTCCTTTACGTGAAATAAATTCAGAATTATTGAACAAAAACATTCACTTTTTTGATACACCTATAGCAACTATTAATGAGAAAAGTAGTTTCTCTGGCAGTTTTGGTAATGAAACGGAGTTCGTTGGTTCAAGCAAGCCCTCGAGCATGCAACTGAAGTATTTTCTAAAAAAACGACATACGTTCGGTAAAATGACTTTAGAAATACACGATACAAATGGAAATTTAATTTATGAACTAACACCAGGAAAGTCAAAGGGAATCAATATTGTCAATTGGAATTTCAGCAGAAAAATCCCAAAGATTGCAAAAGGCAAAACATTTACGTTTGGTGGATTTACCGCTCCCAAAGTTGCTGCCGGAAATTATGTGGCAGTACTCAAAAAGGGCAAAGACACGTATGAACATCCTTTTGAGCTTGCTTATGATAAAGATTCTCCGCTTTCAAAGGAAGATAGGGATTTGAAGAACTCCACTACTCTACAGCTTTATGATATGACGCAAGATTTGGCTTATTTGGTATATGAAATCGATGAGATCATATCAAGTGCAGAACAAACTGGCGATAAGAAAATGGTTTTGAAGTTGAATGATTTAAAGAATCAGTTGGTGATAACTACCGGTGATAACTATGTTGGTTCTGCAGAACCTCAGTTAAGGGAAAAAATGACCACATTGTATAGCAAAGTGGCGGCCAGCTATGATAAACCCACAAAATCAGAACTGGAAAACCTAGCGCTAATTTCTAGCAAGTTTGAAGAGGCCAAAGTGACTTTCTCAAAACTTAAAACCAAATACTTGAAGAAACAAACTGTTGAGTTAAAAACATTTGAAGAGTTTTTAAAAGCGAAATAAGTTCTAATATGGCACAACTAAAAACCACCTAAGTTTTAGGTGGTTTTTTTGTTTATAACATCGTTAAAAACTATTGTATCGGTAAATTTTGTGTGGTTTTTGATTATGTAATTTTATTAAAACTTACAATTATGGATTCAAGATCCAAGAATCTTTTGGACATTCGCCCAGAGATCAAACAAGCTCAACTACATGATGATATGGGTTTAGATGAGCGTTTTCAAAATCAAACTTTACGGCCGGTAATCAAACTTCAAAACTTTTTATTGGTTGAAGTTTTTAAAAACTACATCCATAAACACAAGGATGCCTTTTATGAGTTGTCACTAGAAAAAAGGCTAGAATATATTGAAAGAGCCATCCAAAAAGACGTCAAATTCCGAAATTCCTTAAAAGGCATGATCATCGGTCAGTTTACTGTTGAGGAATATCAAATGTATACCATGAACTCTTCTGCTCTAAACAAGAGAATGATGAATATGGTCATAGAACGATTAAAAGATCAAGTTCAATTATTGGAAAATGAAGTGTTAGTCTAAAATTGACTCTCCATTTAAATTGGTGGTCAAGATATCGCTCATTAAGTCGAAATATGGTCTTATCGCTTTAAAGGATTTATCCACTTCTTCAATAAAGGAATTAGATAGAACTTCTTTGTCTGTAAAGTTTCTGACGAATATAAATTGCTTCTTCTTGATTAAATCAATGTTTTGATGCTCTTTATCAAACCCTTTTGGTGACGTTTTTACACCATCACCTTCCAATTCTCCCCAAATCTCTTTAAAAGATTTTTTGTTGATGATACCTCTAAATTCAGATGCATCCATCTCTAATTCTTTACGTATTCTGAACAAATCTTCTTTATTGGGTTCCCAAAAACCGGTAGCAATAAACGACTCACCCGGTTTAACCCTTAAATAATATCCGCCTCTTAAATGCGCTCCTAGTCTTGAGAACGAACCTGCAAAATGTGTTTTATATGGCGTCTTATCTTTAGAAAAACGAACGTCTCTATAGATACGGAACATCTTCATTTTTTCAATTTCGTCATGGTCATTTAAGTGATCTTGAATATTTTCATAAAAAGATTTAACATCCGCTTCATGTTTTTTAAAGGTGGTTTTATTTTTTAGGAACCATTCTTTATTATTGTTTTTTGCCAGTTTTTTTAGAAAGTTGAAAGCTTCTTTTGTAATTGTTGAATTATTCACAGGACTAAGATGTTGTGTTATTTTTAAGCTAAAGTTAGCTATTTCCATTATCGAGTGGTAAGGATTTGGCTATTTTTAAACTTTATTTTTCATCATGGATAAAGAAAAAATCATAGAAGAACTAAAGAGGCACAAAAAACAACCCTATTTAGACTATAGGTTAAAAGAAGAAACTGAAAGGTTTACCAATGCCCTTTTTTACATGCTTTTTGATGTGAATACCCCGGTAGCGGAAAACCTGGATGTTTTAGGGGGAAAATTTAGCCAACTTGTAGATTTGGCATGCTGGGATTTAGAAAGTCCATGCACCAAAGTATGGGACAATTATGTTTCCTGTTTACCAGGAGTTTTAGAAAAACTGAATTTGGATGCGGAAGCAATTCTCAATTGTGACCCAGCCTCTCTTTCAATTCAAGAAATATATATGGCCTATCCTGGTTTTTATGCTATTGCCATTTACCGGTTAGCCCATGAACTTTATACTCAAGGTTTTCCTTTGGTTCCCAGATTAATGACTGAGTACGCCCATAGACAAACAGGTGTGGATATCAACCCTGGGGCAGAGATAGGCAAATCATTCTTTATTGATCATGCGACAGGCGTCGTAATTGGGGAAACAGCCATAATACATGATAATGTAAAAATTTACCAGGGTGTTACTTTAGGGGCGCTTTATGTCGCCAAAAATCTTCAAAAAACAAAAAGACATCCAACCATAATGTCCAATGTGACCATTTATGCCAATGCAACTATTCTTGGCGGGGAAACGGTTATTGGTGAAAATTCCATTATTGGAGGAAACGCTTGGTTAACGTCTTCTGTTCCGGCTAATTCAACAGTTTTTCATACACCAGAAATAAAAATAAAAACAGTTGCTAATGTCTAAAAGTATACTTGACCTTATTGGTAATACCCCTTTGGTTGAATCCAAAATTTTAAATACCAACCCTAATGTAAAACTGCTTTTTAAATTAGAGGGGCACAACCCTGGTGGTAGCGTTAAGGACAGACCAGCACTTAATATGATCAAAAGTGGTTTGGAGCGAGGTGAAATCACTAAAAATTCCAAACTAATAGAAGCCACTAGTGGAAACACCGGTATTGCACTTGCTATGATAGCCGGGGTCTATGGGCTGGATATTGAGTTGGTTATGCCTGAAAACTCTACAAAAGAAAGAGTTCAAACAATGAGAGCTTATGGAGCCAAGGTTACTTTAACATCCTCAGATATAGGTATAGAGGGTGCCAGGGATTATGCCGAAGCAAAAGTTAAAGAAGGCTATCAAATGCTAAACCAGTTTGCCAATAATGATAATTGGATGGGCCACTACAAAACTACTGGTCCAGAAATTTGGAAAGACACAGAAGGAGGCATCACCCATTTTGTTTCCAGTATGGGAACAACCGGGACAATCATGGGTACTTCTACTTTTTTAAAAGAAAAGAACCCAGATATTCAAATCGTTGGAGTGCAACCAACCGACAACTCTAGAATTCCTGGAATACGAAAATGGCCTGAAGAGTACTTGCCCAAGATTTTTAATCCGGAAAAAGTGGATACGGTAATGGAAGTCAGCCAAGAAGAAGCTCAAGAAATGGCCAAAAGATTGGCGAAAGAAGAGGGGATATTTTCTGGAATGAGCAGTGGTGGAGCAGCAACAGTCGCTTTACGAATAGCAGAAACGTTAAGTAGCGGAACTATTGTTTCTATAGTCTGTGACAGAGGAGATAGGTATTTATCTTCGGATTTGTTTGATTAAGCTATTGCAGTTCTAACTTGATACCTTCTCTGTACACCCTAAATTCATTCAAGTTATTGTGATTACCGTTTTCAATGGTATACATTTTTTTGTTTGTATTGGGAATGACATCAAAGAGCTTTTTTCCTGATTCATAAGAAACTACATTGTCAGCGGTACCGTGAAAAATGCGAATTGGAGCCTTTATGTTCTGGATGTATTTATAAGAGGCCATTTTATACTTTAAAACCTGTTTTATGGGTAAAAAGGGAAAACGGTCTTCAGCCACATCAAGCAAACTATAAAAAGGAGTTTCCAATATAAGTTTTGCAGGATTGTTGTTGGAAGCTAAATGTGTTGCAATACTTGCTCCTAAAGAACGACCATAAACTGTGATTTTTTCTTCATCATAGGTGTTCAATGCATATTCGTAGAACAATTGGGCATCTTCATACAGTGCATTTTCACTAAGTTTTCCGGTACTTTTACCATAACTTCTATAATCCATTATAAGAACATCATACTTCAAATCAACAAAGGATGATCCAATCTGCCCCCATCTGGACAAATCTCCAGCGTTACCATGAAAATATAATATTAATCCTTTTGGGTTTTCTATTTTGAAATGAATAGCATTCAGTCGAGCTCCATCAGCGGTATCTAAAAAGACTTCTTCAAACCCTGAATTGAATGAATATTCATAATCAGCAGGGAGTTGTGTGGGTAAAAAAATGAGTTTTTCTTGAAGAAGGTAAAGCATCAGAATTGAAAAAGATAAAATGGTTAGAAGAAGAAGACCAAAACGTTTAAGCTTTTGCATTGGCGCGTTTTGATGAATGTTTTACATTAATACTTGAACCTTCTAGATTTACTTTCTGAGGACGCGTAGTAATGATTTCTGTTAGCATTTTATGGTATGACTCAAAAGTATTCAAATTCTTGTGCCCCCCTCCTATTACGGTATAAAGTTTTGTTAGTTCTGGTTTAATTTTAGATAATTTCACACTTGTTTTGTAGGGTATCAACCTATCATCTGTCCCATGGATAATGTGAATGGGGCAGTTTACGTACTTCATCCATTTATGAGTTGGCATAGGAAATTTTATAAGCAACGACAACGGCATAAAAGGGATGTATTTTTTAGCTACTTTACTTAAACTATAATACGGCGCATCCAATATCAACATTCTGGGGTTATTCATAGAAGCCAGTTTTGCTGCAAACCCCGAACCCATAGACCGCCCATAGAGAATAATGTACTTTTCAGAAACTTTTTCCTTAAGCTTGTTGTAGATTACTTGCATATCCCTTTTTACGGCCTTTTGGGTTCTTCTGCCCGTACTCTTTCCAAAACCGCGATAATCTACCATGATTACATCATAGCCATGTCTTGTAAAGTCAACGGCAAACTTTCCCCATCCTTTAATACTTTTGGAATTTCCCTTTAAATAAAACACAATCCCTTTAGGATTTTCCGCTTTAAAACGTAATCTATTGATTGTGGCTCCATCTCTCGTTTCTACATTATATTCCTCTATTTCTTGATTGTCATAGTAAAATTGAAAATCCTTAGAAAGTTTTTCAGGTTTAAATAAGAAGTAGTCTTGTAGGAAATAGAGCAAAACGCTTATCAAAATATAAACTGAAAGTACAATCAGTAAAATATAAAGCCAGTTTTGCATATTCATCGTGTTTGTTCCAAAATACAAAAAATCCAGTTAAGCATTCTTACTTGCTTAAATAACCAATAATTGACCTTTTAAGCAAAACAAGAGCAATATCAGATTTTGTAGGATATTCTTATAAGACAAGACGATTAGTAATAAGCAGGATGGTGGTTTTTTCGGATGAACGAGCATTATTTACTGTTAGTCGATTTGTTTAAAATAACCTGATGGTTAATCCCGTTCTTTGAATGAAACTTTTGAGTATCCCAAATCTCATTGATTATGAACCTAATTTCAAGTTTGCTTACATGGAGAAGAAACAACATTATTATATTAATAATACTTCTTGCTTTAATTGTCCTAAACTTTTACGGACTCTACACCAATAAGTTCTATTTTTTTAAACCGGACAATTACATTTTCCCACTATTAAGTATTGTGCATTTCTTGTATCTGTATGTAATCTGGTTTAAAATCACAGAAGACGAATTGCCCGATCCTAAAATGCGTAATTTGGAATATGCGTTGTATGCAATAATGATTGTCTATCTGTTTAAAATTTATGATAGTGCTTTAGTGTTAAGTAGTATTTCAGAGTACCAAGAGCATATTATGCCAGTTACTTTTATGCCTGTTGGTACTATTACTTTGGTTTTATATTGCTTATTGACATTGTTTACGTTAATGTCTTTCTGGCATAGAAAACAATTTATTGGCAAATATAATTTTGAAAATTATAATGACAATTTAAACATTTGGCAGTAATCTTATGGTTTACAAGCCTCTAATGTAGCTTCCATACAAGTCCTTAAACTGATATCCTTGCGTAAACCTTTGTTTACTGAGCTTCTTATGGGCAACCAATCCCCAAAGCAACAATTCCTTTATAAAATAAGAATCTTCTTTTGAAACTTCTGGCTGGTGTTTCGCTAACAGGTCATTCAAAGGAACCACTACATCTAACTTTGTACGATACTCTTTATCGGAATCTTCATCCAATAATTCAAAGCCTTCTCCATCAAAAAACCAATGGATCAAATCATCATAGGCTGTTTCAGCATCTTTACGTTCTAATTTGGAAATTTCTGGAAAGTAATTAGGAAATAAAGATTTTATGGCGTCTTCAACAAGTATTTCCGCTACTGACCCAGCACCTTCTTGCTCTCCTTCGTAAACCAATTCAATCTTACCGGTTATAGATGGGATTACCCCCATAAAATCACTTAAACGAACGGTAGTGTTCTTTTCATTCGACTTCATCATTCGTCGTTCCGCAGTACTCAGTAAATTCTCAAAAGCGGTTATACTCATTCGTGCACTCACGCCACTTTTTGCATCTACATATTCACTTTTGCGCGCCTCAAAACTGATTTGTTCCAAAACATCCATTGCAATATCTGGAACATAAATATTTTCTGATTGCCTTTTATCCAATTGTGCCTCCTGTTTTGTTATTTTTTTGGCAATCGTAATATTTTCAGGATAATGGGTGAGTATCTGGGAGCCAATTCTATCTTTCAATGGAGTTACTATACTACCTCTGTTGGTATAATCTTCTGGGTTTGCGGTGAACACAAATTGTAGATCCAAAGCTAGTCTTAATTTAAAACCTCTAATTTGTATATCACCTTCTTGCAATATGTTAAATAGCGCTACTTGAATTCTTGCTTGAAGGTCAGGTAATTCATTTATAACAAAAATGCAGCGGTTTGCTCTTGGTATCATTCCAAAATGGATGACCCTATCATCCGCATACGAAAGTTTTAGGTTTGCCGCCTTTATAGGATCTATGTCCCCTATTAAATCAGCAACAGTAACATCTGGTGTGGCCAATTTTTCATAGAATCGTTCGTCCCTATGAATCCAACTGATAGGGGTTTCTTCTCCTTTTTCCTTAATAAGCTCCGTAGCAAATCTTGAAATTGGCTGAAAAGGATCATCATGGACTTCAGAACCTTCAATAACTGGAATCCATTCATCCAATAACTGCACCATTAATCTAGCCAATCTAGTCTTTGCCTGCCCACGAAGCCCTAGTAGATTGATATTGTGCCGAGATAAAATGGCACGCTCCAATTCCGGTATTACTGAATTTTCATAACCCCAAACTCCATGAAAAGTTTCTTCTCCGTTAGCGATTTTCTCTAATAGATTTTCTCGCAATTCATCCTTAATTCCTTTGCTCTCGTACCCAGAAGCTTTTAATTGCCCAAGGGTTTTTATTTTATTGTGATCTAGCTTCATCGTGTATAAGTGCTATCCTTTAATTCTTTTTCTTCTATTTTGTTCATAATCCTCAAAAATCATTTCACCAAGCCCCTTTAATCCAGTGTAAAATGCTTTCCCTTTATTGGCTTGGGTAAATTCTCGCACAAACTGCATGAGATACGGGTCCTGCGCAATCATAAACGTAGTTATGGGAATGTGCAGCTTTCTGGCCTGTTGGGCCATGGCATAGCACTTCTCTACTATATAATCATCTAGTCCAACACTATTTTTATAATAATCGCCATTAGGAAGCCTTAAACAAGATGGTTTTCCATCGGTAATCATGAAAATTTGCTTGTTGGTATTCCGCTTTCTTCTGAGCATGTCCATGGCCAACTGAAGACCAGCAACGGTATTGGTATGGTAAGGACCCACTTTTAAATAAGGCAAATCTTTTATTGGAATAGGCCAGGCATCATTCCCAAAGACCAAAATATCCAGGGTGTCCTTAGGATATCGGGTTGTGATTAACTCTGCAAGTGCCATAGCCACTTTTTTGGCCGGAGTTATTCTGTCTTCTCCATATAAAATCATACTATGGCTAATATCAATCATCAATACAGTACTCATTTGAGCTTTGTACTGTGTATCTTCTACAACCAAATCTTCTTCGCTCAGCGAAAAACTATCCAGACCATGATTAATCTGGGCATTTTTAAGACTTTCGGTCATAGAAATATGTTCCAACGAATCTCCAAAACGATATTCTCTAAACTCACCTGTATGCTCATCTCCCCTGCCAGACTTTCCCGTTTTATGATTTCCAGAACCACTTCTTTTTAACTTACCAAAAATTTGCTCTAAGGCCTTTTTACGTAAGGCACGTTCCAATTTGGCGGTAATGGACAGACTTCCACCGCCATCACCTTCTTCTCCTTCTCCTTGCTCGGCATCTGTATCAAACTCTTCGCGGATAAAACCTTTGGCCTTTAAATCCTCTATAAAATCATCAATAGTATAATCTTCATCGGTAAGCTCATATTCCTTGTCCAATTCGCGAAGCCAATCGAGGGCCTCTTCCACATCTCCAGAAGTATGCGTAACCAATTCCTGAAAAATCTCAAAAAGCTTTTCAAAGGGAGTTTGCTCAGGGGCTTCGTACGTAGTAAATCGAAATCCCTTTCTTGTATTCATAGCCATTATATAAAATTAACACATTCTGCTTTTACCTTCACGGCTTTAATGAAAACTTAACGCTTCTGTTTATGTTTGTAGCAATGGAACAAGAATTATGTTTTGGCTTTTACCATACGCCACCACTTTGGACGAATGAACAATTTGGCATTCAACAATTTGAATTTCCACCGCTGCAATTAGGAGATTTTGAGTCGAATTCCATCAATGAACGTTTACGGCTCGGCCACCAAATGGAATCTGTTTTTGAACAACTTATCTCATTTTCTGAAGACTGGGAGATCATAGCAAAAAATGCCTTGGTTGATAGGAATAGAATTAGATTGGGTGAGCTCGATTTTATTGCTAGAAACAGCGAAACCAATCAAGTTTACCATATAGAATTGGCCTACAAATTTTACATTGTCAATCCAACAATATCAGAACCTATTCATCGTTTAATGGGACCCAACAAACGGGATATGTTCTTTACCAAATTGGATAAGCTAAAGGAAAAACAATTCCCATTGTTATATGCTCCAGAGCTGAATGATACGTTGCAAAAATTACAAGTAAAACCGTATGCGGTTAAACAGCAAGCTTGCTTTAAATCCCAACTTTTTATTCCTTTTGAAGATACTTCTGTTCCCATACGACCATTAAACAAAAATTGTGTAGAAGGCAAATGGATTCGGTTTAATGATTTTAATTCTGAAAGGTTTACGGCATCTGAATATTATATTCCTTTTAAAAGAGAATGGGTAATAACACCAAGTTTAAATAGAAAGTATGTCACTCATTATCTAACGCTTCTAGAAGTGAACTTACGAATGCTAAAAGAAAGTGCTCCCATGCTTTGGATGAAAAAATCTGATGGCACTGTTGAAAAACTATTTGTTGTCTGGTGGTAAAAGGAATGACTTAAAAACTTGTTTTAGAGCACCTACTATTCCTGATATTTGTAAATTAATCTTGTTTGTATGCAACCCTTCAAAATTTTAATTGTCTTTAACAAAATACAAACATTCATTTATGCTAAATAACACTACTGGACTTTTGTTAATTCTATTATTCTTGCACTTTGGTTTATCATTGAAGGCACAAGAGGATTCTAAGGACTACATTGAATTTAATGATCGTAAGAACGTGGTTCACGGGGTCTATTTGGGGTTAACAGGACATTATGGAGAATTAAAAGGAATACCAACATATGGCCTTGGTATTAAATTCGCATATGTTGCTAATAGGAAATTTGAGGTTGGTCTGGCAGCAAATGTTTTACAGTCCAATCAAGAGTTCATTACCGTTGTGGATATTGATAATAAGCTCATTGGGGCTTATTTGGGCGCACATCTAGAACCTATATTCTTTAGTAAGAAAAGATTGAATTTATCGTTACCATTGTTCATCGGTTTTGGAGCAATAGGATATGTCACTGGAGATGGCGACGACTTTAGCGAGGAGTTTATAGACACGGAATTTGAAAATGTAAATAACATTTATGTAGCCGAACCGGGGGTAAACGTACTTTTTAATATCTCCAGATACATACAATTAGAGGCAGGTGTCAAATATCGTTTTACAAACAAAATAGATCTTGCCACTAGTCCCATTAAGAGATTAAATGGTTTTTCTACTGGTATTGGTGTAAAAGTTGGCGTCTTCAACATGGGTAGAAATCGTTACAAGAAGAACATTTCGGAAAAGGAATGATTCAACAGCTACTTGTGCCTATCGATTAAAACTTTTTCAATATCGTTCAGCTTATATCCTTTAGCTTGTAATAAAATCAGATAGTGAAACAATAGATCCGCACTTTCATTTAGAAAAAGATCATCATTGTTGTCCTTAGCCTCAATAACCGTCTCCACCGCTTCTTCCCCAACTTTTTGAGCTATTTTGTTTATTCCTTTCTTAAATAGTGACGCTACATAGCTATCAGGGTTTTCAGCATTTTCTTTACGGGATGTGATAATATCTTCTAAAGTGGAAAGAAACCCATACCCTTGAGCATTTTCTTCTGCCCAACAAGTATCTGTTCCTTTATGGCACGTTGGGCCTTCTGGATTCACGGTTACGAGCAAAGCATCATGATCACAATCGTTTTTTATGCTTACAAGTCTTAAGAAGTTTCCACTCTCCTCCCCTTTTGTCCAAAGCCGATTTTTACTTCGACTAAAGAAGGTCACTTTTTTGGTAGCTTGAGTTACTGTTAGTGCTTCTTGATTCATATATCCTAACATTAAGACATTCTTTGTTTGAGCATCTTGGACAATTACTGGAACCAATCCATCTGTATTTTTGGTGAAGTCTACTTTCATATTCTAATAGGGATTCCCTCTTTCTTTAGTTCTTTTTTTAAATCTTTTATTTCGATTTCCTTAAAATGAAAAATACTCGCTGCCAATGCAGCGTCGGCTTTTCCATCAATAAAGGTATCTGTAAAATGTGAGACAGCTCCTGCTCCGCCTGAAGCAATAATTGGAATATTGACCATATCTGACAATTTAGCCAAAGCTTTGTTTGCAAATCCATTTTTTGTTCCATCATGATCCATTGAAGTAAATAATATCTCCCCTGCCCCACGTTCTTCAACTTCCTTGGCCCATTCAAACAAATCAATTTCAGTAGGTACTTTTCCGCCAACCAAATGCACTTTCCAGCTTCCATCGATTTGTTTGGCATCAATAGCAACCACGATGCACTGCGAACCAAACTTAGCCACTAGCTCGTTGATCAACTCAGGTCTTTTTACCGCAGAAGAATTAATGGAGACCTTATCTGCCCCATTTTGAAGCAGCATATCAACATCGGCAACAGATGAGATTCCCCCTCCAACAGTAAAGGGTATATTCACCTTTTCTGCAACGTGATATACCAAATCTGCCAAGGTTTTTCGTCGCTCTTCTGTAGCCGAAATATCCAAGAACACTAGCTCATCCGCTCCTTCTTGAGCATAGATTTCTGCAAGTTCAACAGGGTCACCAGCGTCACGCAAATCAACAAAATTGATTCCTTTTACAGTACGTCCGTTTTTAATGTCCAAACAAGGGATTATTCTTTTTGTTAGCATAATTTTCGTCGCTCTGAACTTGTTTCAGAGTCTCATTAATTTAGTAATCCAATGTTTCCAAAGATGGGTTATGTTCCTTGATTAAATTCAATTTCCAATCGTGACGCCAATTCTTCAATTGTTTCTCGCGAGCAATTGCTTGATTAATATCCAAAAATGTTTTAAAATAGACTAAATCAGTTAAATTATACTTCTTAGTGAATTTTGACCCTTCTCCCAATTTATGCTCAATAACCCTTCGGGACAAGTCAGAAGTAACGCCAATGTAAAAAGTTGTTCTATACTTATTAGTCATTATATAAACAAAACTCTGTTGCATCTTTGTGACCCTGAAACAAGTTCAGGGTGACATTATTCATTTTTCACAGTGAGATCTACTCCATCATAAAATCCTAGATCTTGGTTATTCAAAATTTTGGTCCACAAAGCTATTTGTCCTGTATGGTAGGACAAATGCTCAACAATGTGAACAATATTACCTATACCTGAAAATTCAAATCCTTGAACCAACCTTTTCTTCAGTAGCTCTTCTGTAGAAACTTCCGAAATGGTCTTTTTTGCAGTCTCTACAGTGTCAACAAGCTTTTGAAAAAGTTCATCCTTTGCGTATCCAGAAAGTATGGAAAACTCCTCACCCCTATTGCGATTGTCCTCTAAACCCCTGAGCGAAGCAATCCCGTATTGGGTAATATTACCACATAAATGCAAGATTAAATTCCCAATACTATTTGTTGTTTCGTTAGGTTTCTGCCATATGACATTTTCTGATAATTTGTCCAAGCAAATTTTTATCATTCTTAAACTCTCATCCATCCGATAATTGGCATTGATGACTAACTCATTTCGTAGTTGCTTATCCATTTTCCAAAATATAGTGTTCCAACTGCTTCAAACTTATTCTGTTTTCATAAATGGCTTTGCCTATAATGGTTCCTTCACAGCCAATTTCCGCGAGCTTTGGCAATTCTTCAAAACTAGAAATACCTCCGCTGGCAATCAAATTGATGCCAACAACTTCTGTATCTTCAACTCCACTTCCGGTCACCGAAGTTTCAATTTTCATAGTCTTGGACAAAATCTTTTTATAAAGGTCAAATGATGGGCCTTCCAACATTCCATCTTTACTGATATCTGTACAAATAATGTATTTAACTCCTTTTTTTTGATAGGATTGAATAAATGGAATTAACTCTTTATCAGAGTCTTCCAGCCATCCTGAAATCGATACTTTTTCATCTTTGGCATCAGCACCCAATATAATTTTTGCCGCCCCATACTTTACCAACCAGCCCAAAAAGGTTTGTTTATTCTTTACCGCAATGCTGCCTCCCGTAATTTGATTTGCTCCGCTTTCAAAAGCAATATGTAAATCTTCATCGGTTTTTAATCCACCGCCAAAATCAATTTTCAAATTCGTTTTGGTTGCGATACTTTCCAACACTTTATGGTTGACAATGTGTTTAGATTTTGCACCATCCAAATCAACCAAATGCAAATGCTCTATTCCATGAGCCTCGAATTGCATGGCAACTTCCAATGGATTTTCATTGTATACCTTTTTGGTGTCATAATCGCCTTTTGATAACCTGACACACTTACCGTCAATAATATCTATTGCTGGAATTATTCGCATTTAGTTCTTCTTTTTAAACATCCATGTTTCAGGATTGGGAATGGATTCAAAACCATAAGTCGTATAAAGTGAGTGGGCATCATTGGTGCGTAATCCCATTCCATTTACATTTTGTAATTCCGGGTAATTAAAAATATAATCCAAAAGCATTTTTCCGATTCCTTTTCCTTGATACTGTTCTACCACAAATACATCCATTAACCAAGCAAAAACCACAAAGTCCGTTGCAATACGTGCAAATGCAACCTGTCTCCCATCTTTGGCAAAAACACCAAAACACAGCGCATTCTCCATCGATTTAACCACCAACTCCTCACTTCTTCCTTTGGCCCAATAAGATTCTTCAGAAAGATATCTATGAATCAATGGAACATCCATTTTTGATTTCTCAGTCGATATATAAAAATCAGCACTCATTATAGTTCTAAAAAGTTTTTCAAAATCTGTGCTCCTACGTCACTACTTTTTTCAGGGTGGAATTGTGTTCCATAAAAATTGTCTTTCTGCAAAGCTGCACTATATGCGAAGGCATATTCTGATTCTGCAATTGTTTCATCACCAATTGGCGCATGATAACTGTGCACCAAATAGATATGGGAGTTTTCTGGAATGTTTTTAAACAAATCCGATTTCAAATTACTTATTTGATTCCATCCTATTTGAGGCACTTTAACAGATTTTGGAAACTTTATTACGTTCAAATCGAAAATCCCCAGCCCTTGCGTGTCACCTTCTTCAGAAAAATTACACATTAGTTGCATTCCCAAACAAATGCCCAACACAGGTTGCTTTAGCATTGTTATCGTCTTTTCTAAGCCACTAGCCTGTAGTTTCAACATGGCAGAACTTGCCTCGCCTACTCCCGGAAAAATAACTTTATCCGCATTTTGAATTTCCTCAACATTATCACTTAAAATAGCATCATAGCCCAAACGTTGTACGGCAAATTTGATACTCTGAATATTCCCCGCACCATAATTGATTATTACTATTTTCATCTATAGCACTCCTTTAGTAGATGGTAATACCATCTTTTCAACATCCCGCTTTACCGCCATTTTAATTGATTTGGCAAATGCCTTAAAAATTGCTTCAATTTTGTGGTGCTCGTTTGTTCCTTCCACTTTTATATTTAGGTTGGCCTTAGCGCCGTCTGTAAATGACTTAAAAAAGTGTTGAAACATTTCGGTTGGCATGTCCCCTACTTTTTCACGTTTGAAATCCGCATCCCAAACCAACCAATTACGTCCGCCAAAGTCTATAGCAACTTGGGCCAAGCAATCATCCATTGGCAAAGAGAAACCATAACGTTCTATGCCCAGTTTATCTCCAAGAGCATTTGAAAACACTTCTCCAAGAGCAATTGCGGTGTCTTCAATGGTGTGATGTTCGTCTACTTGCAAATCACCGTCAACTTTTATTTCCAAATCCATTTGACCATGTCTTGCCAATTGATCTAACATATGATCAAAAAATGCTAAGCCAGTATCTATATTGCTTTTTCCAGTCCCATCTAGATTTAGTTGAATTTGGATATCAGTTTCATTGGTTTTTCTGGAAATCTCTGCAGTCCTATTTTCCAATTTCAAATATTCATAGATTTTCTCCCAATCGTTACTTTCTAAAGCTATATGAGCATCCAATTCTTCGCGTTTCACTGTAATTTCCCCAGTCCCCAAGTTGGTGTCGTCATTAATGAAGATACCTTTTGCTCCTAGATTTTTGGCCAGTTCCATATCCGTAAGCCTATCCCCAAGAACAAAAGAATTCTTTAAATCATAATGTTCTGTAAAGTATTGCGTCAGCAGCCCCGTGCCAGGTTTTCTTGTATCTGCATTATCTTTGGGAAACGTCCTGTCTATAAAAACTTCATTAAAAACTACTCCCTCATTTTCAAAGGATTTCATAATGAAATTGTGCACAGGCCAAAAAGTTTCCTCAGGAAAAATGTCCGTGCCCAGACCGTCCTGATTGGTAATCATAACCAATTCGTAATCCAGCTCTTTGGCAATTTTACCTAAGTAGGTGAATACTTTTGGGTAGAAAATCATTTTTTCAAATGCATCTATTTGCTCATCAGCTGTCTCTCTGATGATGGTTCCGTCCCTATCTATAAAAAGTACTTTTTTGGCCATTATTCTAGTTCTTTTAATATAGCAATCAATATTTTGTTTTCTTCTGGAGTACCTATTGTAAATCGCAATGTGTTTTCACACAAAGGCTGATTACTCCTGTTACGCACAACAATTTGGGCTTCCAATAGCTCTTGGTATCTTTTATCAGCATCGTCCACTTTGACCAGCACAAAATTTGAATCCGAAGGATAAACCTTATACACAAAATTTAACTCATTGAGTGCGTTTACCAAGGTTTTACGTTCCCGCACTATTTGTTGAACCTCCTCTTGAACCATGGTATCATCCAATACTCTTTTAAGCGCCTGATACTGTGTAAGCTGGTTTACGTTGTATGGAGGTTTTATTTTGTTCAACACTTCAATAATTTCTGCAGATGCATAGCACATCCCCAGTCGAATACCTGCCATACCATAAGCTTTTGACAATGTTTGGATGACTATCAGGTTTGGATACTTGGGTAAACTGAAAATCCAACTCTCGCTTTCTGAGAAATCTATATATGCTTCATCCACAACTACCAAACCATGGAAATTATTCAGTAATTCTTCAATATGCTTCTTTTGAAAAGCATTGCCCGTAGGGTTGTTTGGAGAACAGATAAAAATAACTTTAGAATTTTCATCCACTCGCTTTAGAATTTGAGATACATCTGGCTCAAAATCAGAGGTCAACAAAATTTCTCTGTTCTCAATAGCATTGATTCCGGAAAGTACTTTGTACATACCATATGTTGGCGGTAAAGTGATAATGTTATCTTGAATTGGTTCGCAGAAAGCTCTAAAAATCAAATCTAAAACTTCATCACTACCATTACCTAATAGGATATTCTTTTCAAGAACCTCTCTTTGTTCCGCTAAAAGTGTTTTAAGACTTCGCTGCTGTGGGTCCGGATATCGATTTAGACCATTTTCAAAAGGATTCTCATTGGCATCCAAAAAAATCATTTTGGAACCATCCGAAACGTACTCATCTCTCGCGGACGAATAGGGTCTTAAACCTTTTACAGTTTCCCGAACTAGCTTTTCTAACTTAAATCCTGTTTTCATTTGCACAGATGTCTCGACTCCGTTCGACATGACATTTAATCTTCTTTTAAACTTTTTAATCGAAGTGTTACTGCATTTTTATGTGCCTGCAACCCCTCCGCTTCCGCCATTAACTCAATTGCATTGCCTATACCCAAAATACCTTGTTCCGTTATTTTCTGAAACGTCATACTCTTCATGAAGCTATCCAAATTTACACCACTATATTGTCTGGCATAACCATTTGTTGGTAACGTATGATTGGTGCCAGAAGCATAATCCCCAGCACTTTCAGGAGTATAGTTTCCTATAAATACTGAACCCGCATTGAACGTATTCTCTATGTAGAACTTCTCATTTTCTACACAGACAATATAGTGTTCAGGGGCGTATACATTAATCAAATCGATTGCCTTCTCATCGTTTTCTATTAAAATAAGCTTACTGTTTTTAATAGCTTTTTCTGCTATAACCATACGCGGAAGTGCCTTTATCTGATTTTCTATCTCTAAAGCCACATTATCCAATAGTCTTTCTGAGGTAGAAACCAAAATTACTTGACTATCTGCCCCGTGTTCAGCTTGACTCAATAGATCTGAAGCCACAAAAGAAGCGTTGGCTGTATCATCTGCAGCTACCAATAACTCGCTTGGGCCTGCTGGCATGTCTATAGCAACTCCATATTTTGTGGCCAATTGCTTAGCAACCGTTACATACTGATTGCCTGGACCAAATATTTTATAAACACTGGGAATACTTTCTGTTCCGAATGTCATCCCAGCAACAGCTTGTATTCCCCCTACTTTAAATATTTGGGTAACTCCGCAAAGATTAGCAGTATATAAAATTGTTGAATCTATTTCTCCTCTATCATTTGGAGGCGTGCATAGCACAATCTCTTTGCAACCGGCAATCTTGGCCGGAACTGCCAACATTAAAATTGTAGAAAATAGGGGTGCCGTGCCTCCTGGAATATACAACCCAACTTTTTGAATGGGTCTTTTCTCTTGCCAGCAAGAAACCCCCGGCATTGTTTCTAACGCTACCTTTTCGGTCTTTTGAACAGTATGAAATCTTTCAATATTACTCTTTGCTAAAGAAATAGCTTGCTTCAATTCTTCTGGAACTTGGTTGGAAGCTTTTTCAATTTCTTCTTTCGATACTAAAAAAGACTCCAAGCGGGCTTTATCAAACTTTTCCGTATAATCCCTGACCGCGGAATCCCCCAGAGCTTTTATTTCTTCAAAAATCCGAGTAACGGTTTCTTCAATATCAGAAACAGTTTGTGTAGGCCTTCTTAATAGCGCTTTCCATTTTTCTTTATTTGGATAAACAATTTTCTGCATAGCTTTTCAGAATCTTTTTTGATAGTGGTACCCTACCATTTGATAGCCTTGACTTTCCCAAAATTTTTGACCAGATTCGTTCTTTGTATAACAATTAAGCTCTGAACCTTTACAGCCAATGGATTTAGCATAATTGAAAATCCATTCCATCAGTTGTTTCCCTATACCCTTTCCTTGATATTCAGGTAGTATAAAAACATTATCAGGTTCAACATGTTTTCCAATGTAATATTTGGTCAATACCCACAAACCAGAAATACCAATAAGCTTGGAGCCTTCATAAATGCCTATACATTGATACCCATTTGAAAACATTTCTATCAATCTTTCATTCAAAATTTCAATAGGAATAGAAGGGTCAAGGTTGTTCAAAAACGGAATAATAACTTCTTTGTCCTTTTCTTCTATGAATATTATAGTATACATGTTACAACACCATTTTTTCAATTGGACAAACCAAAATCCCTTCTGCTCCAGCCAACTTTAATTCGTCTATAACCTCCCAAAAAGTGTCCTTCTTAATTACGGTATGTACTGAACTCCAACCTTCTTCAGCCAATGGCAAAACCGTTGGACTTCGCATTCCAGGTAATAAAGCAACAATCTTATCTAGTTTATCATTGGGCGCATTTAACAATACATACTTGTTTTGCCTTCCTTGCAATACTGATTTAATCCTAAATCGAAGCTTTTCTAAAATCTCTTTCCGTTCTTCAGAAATCTTTGGCGATACAGCCAATACTGCTTCGCTTTTTAAAATTACTTCAACTTCTTTCAAATTGTTTTTAAAGAGGGTGCTTCCACTGGAAACAATATCGCAAATACCATCCGCTAAACCAATATTGGGTGCTATCTCAACCGACCCATTGATAATATGCAGATCAGCGGTCACTCCTTTTGACTTTAAATAATCATTGACCGTATTTGGGTAGGAAGTAGCAATACGTTTACCTTCTAAATCCTGAACGGAATTATATGTTACAGCTTTAGGTACGGCCAAACAGACTCTGCATTTTGAAAAATTTAGTTTTTCAGCTATGGTAATGTCCGCTCCTTTTTCTACCAAAACGTTTTCTCCTAGGATAGCAATATCAACTACACCATCTCGCAGATATTGAGGAATATCACCATTTCTAAGATATAACACCTCTAAAGGAAAGTTGCGTGCCGTAGCCTTTAGTTGATCCTTACCATTATCTATGGAAATTCCGCAATCTTTTAAAAGCTTTAAGGAATCTTCGTTTAAACGTCCACTTTTTTGAACAGCAATTCTAATTTTAGTCATTACTTTAAATTTTGTTCGGAAACCAAACAGGCACAAAAACAAAACCCGTTTGATTTCTCAAACGGGTTAGAATATATTTTAAAAACAACAATACATTTCTATCTCGCCTGAGTGCAAGTATAAAAATGGTGATGATGTGTGTTTTTATTTCTCATTTCGATTTCAAAAGTAGAATATATTTTTATATCAAAAAAGAGTTATTTAGTTATTTCCTAAAATCAATGGTAAACCAGAGTCACCACTACCAACAATAACAACTTTTGAATTTGGAGATTTTGAAAGCTCTAAAGTAGCATCTATTCCTTTGTCCTGAAGTATTTTATCCGTTAGGGAGGCACTTAAAATACGGTTGGCGTCTGCCTTTCCTTGGGCTTCAATACGAACCTTTTCCGCTTCCTTGGAAGCTGTTACCAATCTAAATTCATATTCCAAAGATTCTTGTTCTTGCTTTAGCTTACGTTCTATAGCTTCTTTAATCGTAGGTGGCAACGTAACATCCCTTACAAGGACTTCATTTAATTGAATGTATTGCCCATCCACAATTTTCTTGGTTTCCTCAAAAATTTCTTGCTGAATAGCATCTCTTTTACTAGAATACAATTGCTCTGGAGTATAACGCCCAACAACACTTCTTGCCGCGGAACGAATGGTAGGAAGCAGTACACGCTCCACATAAGACTCGCCTTTTTCTTGGTGCAACTTCCCTAAATCTTCATATTTTGGTTGAAACCATGCAGAAGCATCCAGTTTTATTTCCAATCCATTAGAAGAAAGAACCTGCATTTTTTCAAATACCTCTTGTTGCCTTACTTCATAAACATAAACCCTGTTCCAAGGGGCAACCAAGTGAAAACCTTCTCCTAAAGCTGGTTGATCAGTTACTACACCGCCACCAAAAGTTTTATAAAGCACACCTGCTTCACCAGAACCAATGGTAATGGCTGATTTAGAAACTAAAATAACTACAAAAATTATGATTGCTATTACTGGTAATGCAATCTTTGGTAATCTATCCATGAATTTTATTTTATATTAATCCGTTAAATTTTCTGATAAACCACTCCAATGAGAGGGTCAAAACAATTATTCCGAGTAAGACTCGAAAATCGATTAAAGATACGACATTTTGCTTGCTCTTTTGTATTGGCACATACTGTTCGGCACTAGATAGATTCTTTATCAACAAATCTATATCAGTGGGAAAGTAAATATCTCCGTTTGTCTTATCCGCTAACTTTTCAAGCTTGCCATAATTTGAAGATATGCTTTGTTTTTCAGGATCAAAATCTAAGATTTTAAAAGCCCCCGAGCGTTTTTGATTTTCTCCCTCCACAGTAACTGTAAAATCATATTCGCCAGCATCCAAATCACTCAGATCAATTTCAAAAAAGGAACCTTTTAACAACATTGGAGCTTCTCTAGAAAAGTCATTTTGTTTTCCATCAATTTTTATACTGATATTGGAATTTGAATCAAAATTATAGCTTTCGTCAAAATAGGAGGCCCTAACCTTAGCAATACTGGAATCCTCAAATACTAGGTCAAAGTCCAATTCCAGTCTACTCTTTTGATTATCACTGGCCAAGTAAACCATCAGCTTGCCAATAAAGTCATCAAACTCCTTGAAGCTTTTGCTATTTCTATAAACTTGAGCCCGCCATTTCCAAATATTCTCTCCGAACAGGACTGCTTCTTTTTGCAGGTTCTCAGCAATAATGGTAAACAAGGGCTTGTCTAAATCTACTCCCCTAATCTGTTGAAATAGAATTGTCTCTCCATTTTTCTTGAGATCTATATCCCCTAAATTATTTTGCAAAGGTGGAAAGTCAACAACGTTGAAATCTCCAAGTCCAAAAATGGAAAAGGCATTGTTAAGGACTGGTATTATTTCTTCATTCTGATTAAAATTTTCTTTAAAGAAGCTTTGTTGCACTTGATTTAAAAAACCCCAATCTGTTTTCGTTCCTGTAATGGTAAAAGTATTCGCTCTTACTTTTGAAAGATACTCATATACACTTCTAAACCTACGATCAGGCTGGTACAGTATAAAAATATCTGTATCCTTAAACCTATCAACTGAAACTGTAGGCTTTAAAATAGTAACAGAACGCTGTTCGTTTGCTTCAATTGATTTTTTTATTGCTCCTATATCGGGATGTAGAATATCTGAGATAATGGCAACGTTGGTTTTCTCGTCAATGACTTCAATAGCCGATTCCTTGCTATTATTAGCGATGTTCTTTTCGTTTTCAAGAGGTTGAACATCTATTTTAATCGACTTTACTCCCACACTTTCTGCCACTAACAATGTATTTATAGTCTGGCTGCTCCTGTTTTTGCTCAGTTCAACATTCTCTCTGTAAACTGATTTTCCATCCAATGATATGGTCACTGTTCTTGAGACGGACCTTGATCCTTTATAAAGAATAGTAGCTTCAACAGGAAATTTGTTTTTGAGGAAAGCATAGGTGTTAACATTTAATCGCCCTATTGAAACATCTTCATAAGAAGTGGTATCACCAATTACTACGGGATTAACCGATAAGTCAGCGGCCAAGTTAATATACTCATAATCCTTTCCCAAGGTCTGATTACCATCAGTAAAAAGTAATACTGAATTGGTGCCATTCACAAATATCTCATCAACTGTTGAAAGTGCATTGGAAATATCTGTATTTTTTTTATCTAAACGCAATGAATCCGTTTGCTGAATCGCAGTTCCAAAAGTATATTGTTGAATAGAAAAGCGTTCTTTTAAATCTTCATTTTCCAAGACTTTTTGAACTTGACTTTCAACTGAGTTCTCTTCTGAAGCATCTTTCATGGAAGATGAATCATCCACCAAAACAATTAGATTGGCTTTCTCTAAAAAATAATCATGCCTTGTAAATTTTGGATTAATCAATAAGAGTAAAGCACAGAATAATGAGAGGAATCTAAGTCCTGCTAAAGTAATTTTAAGATTACCTTTTCTGGGGTTTTTATAAAGATATTGGAAAAATACGGTGGCAAGGGCAACAATTGCTGCCAAAATAATAAGAAGTACCGTGCGTATTTCCATTCATTTTAAGTTAACATACCGCCATCAACATTAAGAACCTGTCCTGTAACGTAACCAGATAAATCTGAAGCAAGGAACAAACAAGCGTTGGCAACATCTTCTGGACTTCCACCTCTCTTTAATGGAATGGCATCTCTCCATCCTTGAACAGTCTTTTCGTCTAATTTATCAGTCATTTCAGTTTCAATAAAACCTGGCGCAATGGCATTGCAACGAATGTTTCTTGATCCAATTTCCAATGCTACTGATTTGGTAAACCCAATCATTCCTGCCTTAGATGCTGCATAGTTGGCCTGTCCTGCATTTCCTTTCACACCTACTACACTGCTCATATTTATTATTGACCCTTTACGCTGTTTCAGCATAGTACGCTGAACGGCTTTGGTCATGTTGAAAACAGATTTTAAATTGATTTCTATAACCTTGTCAAAATCGTCCTCCCCCATTCTCATCAACAGGTTATCCTTAGTGATTCCCGCATTATTTATAAGTACATCAATACCATCAAAATCCTCCAGTACTTTTGCCACCAATTCTTCTGATTCCGAAAAACTTGCTGCATTACTTTTGTATGCTTTGGCTTTAACTCCCATATCAGAAAGTTCTTTTTCCAGCTCTAAAGCCGGTGCTTCGCTAGAACTGTAGGTAAAAGCCACATTAGCTCCATGTTGTCCAAATACTTGTGCTATTCCTTTTCCTATTCCTCTACTTGCTCCAGTAATGATTACATTTTTGCCCTCCAAAAGTTTCATAATATTCAAAATTTAGTAGTCTGGTTGATAATCAAATATAGTTTTTGTTTTACGTATTGACGAAAAAAAATCCCGCATTACACGGGATTTACAATAGTTTTAACGATTGGTTATCCAATCACTTCTTTTACTTTAACGCCTATCTCTGCTGGTGAATCTACTACATGGATACCGCATTCACTCATGATTCGTTTTTTAGCCTGAGCGGTATCATCGCTCCCCCCAACAATAGCGCCTGCATGCCCCATTGTTCTACCTGCAGGAGCAGTCTCACCTGCAATAAAACCAACAATAGGTTTTTTACTTCCACTTTCTTTATACCATTTGGCTGCATCTGCTTCCAATTGACCTCCAATCTCACCAATCATAACCACACATTCTGTCTCTGGGTCATTTATTAAAAGTTCTACGGCTTCTTTTGTTGTTGTCCCAATAATTGGATCTCCACCAATTCCAATAGCGGTAGTAATTCCTAATCCCTGTCGTACTACTTGATCTGCAGCTTCATATGTCAACGTTCCTGATTTAGAAACAATACCAACGTGTCCTTTTTTGAAAACAAAACCAGGCATGATACCTACTTTTGCTTCACCCGGAGTAATAACACCTGGACAGTTAGGACCAACCAGCGTACAGTCCATATTCTTGATATAGTCATTTGCCTTCACCATGTCGGCAACTGGAATTCCTTCTGTGATTGTAATAATCACCTTAATTCCAGCACTGGCAGCTTCCATTATAGCGTCTGCTGCAAAAGCTGGTGGCACAAAAATAATAGTTGTATCAGCTCCTACTTCTCTAACAGCATCTTCAACGGTATTAAAAACAGGTCTTTCCAAGTGCTCTTGTCCGCCTTTTCCTGGAGTAACACCACCTACAACATTGGTTCCATACTCAATCATCTGACCTGCATGGAAAGTTCCTTCGCTACCTGTGAAACCTTGAACAATTATTTTTGAATCTTTATTTACTAGAACACTCATATTTTTCTGATTATTACGCTGGACAAAAGTATGGTTTTGTCCATAATATTTAAAGTAATTTATTTGCTATTTCTTTTGGCATTCTTAAGTAATGAAGGAAGGTTTTTTATAGTTGCCAATTCTTTCATTTTTGCCCTAGCATTTGTTGCCGGGCTACCAAAATAAGTTTTTCCACCTTCCAAACTTTCCGCAATACCGGATTGTGCATACACCACTGCTCCCTTGCCAATGGTAATTCCACTAATTACTCCAACTTGTCCCCAAAGGGTTACCTCATCTTCAACAACTACACAGCCAGCTATTCCCGTATGGGAAGCAATCAGACATTTTTGACCTATTACGGTATCATGTCCAATTTGTATCTGATTGTCTAATTTAGACCCATGTTTTATGGTGGTGTCTCCTGTGACTCCCCTATCAATGGTGCAAGACGCACCTATATCTACATTATCCTCTATAATAACTCTTCCTCCAGAAAGTAACTTGTCGAACCCTTCAGGTCTATTTTTATAATAAAAAGCATCCGCTCCAAGCACCGTTCCACTGTGAATGGTAACATTATCACCAATAACACAATTATCATAAATGGAAACATTGGCATGGATAACACAGTTCTTTCCGATTTTTACGTGATTGCCAATAAAGGTGTTGGGTTGAATTATAGTACCGTCTCCAATTTCTGCTGTTTCTGCTATTGAACTGGAAGCACTTTTAAAAGGTTTAAAAAAATGAGTAAGCTTATTGAAATCTCTAAATGGATCATCAGAAATTAAAAGAGCTTTTCCCTCTGGGCATTCAACTTTTTTGTTGATGAGAACTACAGATGCCTTAGATTCCAGCGCTTTGTCATAATACTTCGGATGATCTACAAAAACGATATCACCTTGCTCCACTACATGGATTTCATTCATACCATGCACTGGGAAATCTGAATATCCAACAAACTCAGTATTAATTATTTCTGATATTTCTCTTAAAGTATAAGTTCTAGGGAATTTCATTCAGGCTATTCTTTTACCCTTTCCATGTAAGCGCCTTTTTCTGTATCAACTTTTATCTTGTCTCCTTCGTTAATAAAAAGAGGTACGTTGATTCTTGCGCCGGTTTCCACAGTGGCAGGTTTAGTTGCATTAGTGGCTGTATTTCCCTTAACACCAGGTTCGGTATGTGTCACTTCCAATATAACACTAGCTGGCATATCAACAGAAAGTGGCATGCTATCTTCTGTGTTAAACAAAATGGTGACTACTTGACCTTCTTTTAATAAGTCAGGGGCGTCCAATGAACTTTTCTCTAACGTAATTTGGTTATAGTCATCGGTATTCATAAAATGAAAAGTGTCCCCTTCTGCATACAGATATTGATAAGAGCGAGTTTCAACTCTTACATCATCAATTTTATGACCAGCTGAAAAGGTGTTGTCTATTACCTTTCCGGTAGTCACACTTTTAAGCTTAGTTCTGACAAAAGCAGGTCCTTTACCTGGTTTTACGTGGAGAAATTCAACAATTTTAAAAATATCATGGTTGTATTTAATACACAACCCTTTTCTTATATCTGAAGTACTTGCCATAAATTTTAATTTGAACTGAAATATCCTTTCATAATTCCTCTTTGTGAATCTCTTATAAATTGAAGGATTTCATCACGTTCAGGAGTTGCTTCCATTTCTGCTTCTATTATAGAGGCAGCTTGGGAATTGTTATAATTTCTTTGATAAAGTATTCGGTAAATATTTTGAACCTCTCTAATTTTATGCGCCTCAAATCCTCTTCTGCGCAACCCTATTGAATTGATACCAACATAAGAAAGAGGTTCTCTTGCTGCTTTTACAAATGGGGGCACATCTTTTCTTACCAACGAACCTCCGGTAACAAATGCATGATTGCCAATTGAAACGAATTGATGTACTGCGACCATGCCCGCTAAAACCACATTCTTCCCTATGGTCACATGTCCCGCCAATGTGGAATTGTTGCTAAAAATAGAACCATCACCTACAAAGCAATCATGGGCAACATGACAATAGGCCATTATTAAACAATTGTTTCCTATTACCGTTTTCATACGGTCAGAAGTACCTTTGTTTATGGTAGCACATTCACGAATAGTGGTATTGTTGCCAATATGTACAGTAGTTTCTTCTCCTTGGTATTTTAAATCTTGAGGTGTTGCAGAAATAACTGCTCCAGGAAAAATATTGCAATTTTTTCCAATACGAGCACCTTCCATTATGGTGACATTGGAGCCAATCCATGTCCCTTCACCAATGGTCACATTATTATGAATCGTAGTAAAAGGTTCTATGACAACATTCTTGGCAATCTTAGCACCAGGATGTACGTAAGCGAGGGGTTGATTCATTCTAGTCTTATTTTACTTTTATAATTTGAGCCATTATTTCTGCTTCTGAAACCAACTTGCCATTAGCATATGCTCTAGCTTGCATTTGACAAATACCTCTTCTTATAGGAGTCATTAAATCCAGTTTAAAAATAAGCGTATCTCCAGGTACAACCTGTTGTTTGTATTTTACATTATCTATCTTCAAAAGATAGGTCAGATAATTTTCAGGGTCTGGCACAGTGCTCAACACCAATATGCCTCCTGTTTGCGCCATTGCCTCTAATTGTAATACTCCAGGCATTACGGGTGCTCCAGGAAAATGCCCAACAAAAAAGGGTTCATTCATGGTGACATTCTTCATGCCTATTACATGCTCTTCTGATAACTCCAGAATCTTATCGACCAACAAGAAAGGTGGCCTATGAGGTAACATTTGCATTATCTGAGTAATATCCTTGACCGGTGTAGCATGCAAATCTACTTCCGGAACATAGTTTCTTCTTTCTTGCTTAATAATTTTTTTAAGCTTTTTTGCAAATTGGGTATTTACATAATGTCCTGGTTTATTAGCGATAACCTTTCCTCTAATCCTGGTTCCAGCAAGTGCTAAATCTCCAACCACATCCAACAATTTATGACGTGCAGCTTCATTGGGGTAATGTAGTGTCAAATTATCCAGTATCCCATTTGGTTTTACAGACAATTTCTTTTTATCAAAAGCCTTTTCCAATTTTTTCATAGTGGATTCAGATATTTCCTTGTCCACATAAACAATAGCGTTATTAAGATCACCGCCTTTAATCAAGCCATGTTCCAATAGCATTTCCAACTCATGTAGGAAACTAAAAGTACGAGCATCTGCAATTTCCTCTTTAAAGTCTGCAATTTTTTCCAAATTAGCATTTTGAGTACCCAAAACCTTAGTGCCAAAATCAACCATTGTAGTGATTTGATACTGATTTGAAGGGATTACGGTAATCTCACTGCCCGTGGCCTCATCTTTATAAGAAATAACATCTTTTACAACGTATTCTTCGCGGTCTTGTTCTTGCTCCACAATTCCAGCTTCTTCCAGAGCTTTAACAAAAAACTTTGAAGAACCATCCATAATTGGTGGTTCCGGTGCATTCAATTCAATAACAACGTTATCAATGCCAAGACCTACCAAAGCAGCCAGAACATGTTCTGAAGTTTGAATTTTAACCCCATTCTTTTCCAGGTTGGTGCCACGTTGTGTATTAACAACGTAATTTGCATCAGCTTCAATAATGGGTTCTCCTTCAAGATCAACTCTTTTAAAGGCAAATCCATGATTTACTTTTGCTGGAACAAAAGTCATGGTGACATTCTCCCCTGTATGTAACCCTACTCCCTCTAGTGTTACTTTATTTTTTATTGTGCATTGTTTATTCACCTTCAGCTTTTTTTTCAAGGTTGGTGATTGAATTTACCAGCTTTGGTAAATTTTTAAAATGTACGTATGATTTATTGTAATCGCCATAGTTTAATGCTGGCGACCCTTGAAGCACTTCATCGTCCTTCACATTTCTGCCAATTCCTGATTGGGCCTGTATTCTCACTCTATCACCTATGGTAATATGCCCCACGATACCCACTTGCCCGCCAATAAGGCAATGTTTGCCAATTTTGGTAGAACCCGCAATCCCCGTTTGGGCGGCAATAGCTGTATGTTCTCCAATTTCAACATTATGTGCAATTTGGATTTGATTATCCAACTTTACACCTTTTCTAAGTACAGTTGAACCCAATGTGGCCCTATCTATAGTTGTACCAGCTCCAACGTCAACGTTATCTTCTAAAACAACGTTTCCCGTCTGGGGGACTTTGCTATATTCTCCTTTTTCGTTTGGAGTAAATCCGAAGCCATCTGCTCCGATAATTGCTCCACTATGAATCACACAATTATCACCTACAATAGATTCTGAATATATTTTTGAGCCGGCAAAGACCATCACGTTATCCCCTATGGTAACGTTGTCACCAATATATACATTCGGGTAAATCTTCACATTCTTTCCTATCTCCACGTTATCTCCTAAATAAGAAAAGGCTCCAAGGTAAAACCCATCACCATACACAACACTTTCTGAAACAAAAGCTGGTGTTTCAATACCTACCTTATTATTCTTCACCTGATTGTAATATTCCAACAATTTGGAAAAGGACTTATACGCATCTTCTACCTTTATTAAGGTAGTCGACAAATCTTGTTCAGGAACAAAATCCTTGTTTACGATAGTTATAGAAGCTTTAGTGGAATAAATAAAAGAAGTGTATTTTGGGTTTGCCAAAAACGTAAGAGAACCTTTTTCTCCTTCTTCTATTTTAGATAGTTTGTGTACAGCAATCTGAGGATTTCCCTCAACTTCTCCCTCTAAAATTCCGGCAATTTGGGTGGCGGTAAATTTCATTTCAGCAAAAGTAACAAAATTTGTTAAACAGGTTCTTTTGGATAGCAGCTATAATATTTTGTCACCGTTTTGGAAAGTGCTTTCAAGCTAAGTTGGTCGGATTCCTTCAAAACATCTGTGACCTTTCCGCTTTTCTTTAGAATATTTATGGTTTGATGGTTTTCACTGTAAGCTTTATTTGTAATCTCTCCCCCAAACACAAAATATTCAGCTTCTTCCTTTGTAATACCATGGTTCTGAACTACGTCATTAAGTTTTTCCTCAAGTTTTTGTGAATCAATAGGCTTATTCTTAATCTTTACATTTAACAAAGTTCTGTTGAGAAGCATTTTACACATTCTAGAAAGCACAAAATCATCATGAAACTGCCATGATTTTATGGCACTCATAATATCAATGTCATCTAATTGTGCAAATTTCTCCAACATTTGAGAACTAAAGTTGATAGCAGTATTCTTGCCAAGAAAAAATAGAAAGGCCTGACTTCCTTCCAATTCTTTTCCCATTTCTAAAAGTTCGCGAGAACGGCGCATGATACGAACTAGTAACTGTTCTGCAACCAGCCCTGTTTTATGAAGGTAAACTTGCCAATACATAAATCTACGGGCCATTAAAAACTTCTCCACTGCATAGATTCCCTTTTCCTCCACTACCAAATGCCCATCAACAACATTCAACATAGAAATAAGTCTTTCAGAATTTATGTTTCCTTCGGTCACTCCAGAATAAAAACTGTCCCTTTTCAAATAATCCAATCTGTCCATATCTAATTGGCTAGACACCAATTGGTTCATAAATGGCTTGGGGTACTCTCCTTTAAAGATGGCGATTGCCGTATCTAAACCACTATTGAATTCCCTGTTCAGTTCCTTCATAAACTCCAAAGAGATTTCTTCATGGCTTAAATTTGGAATTACAAACCCTTCCAGTGCATGGGAAAAGGGACCGTGTCCAATATCATGCAATAAAATAGCACAAAGCAAGCCTGTTTCTTCATCTGGGCTAATCTCAATATTTTTCCATTTGAGGATCTGTATTGCTTTGGTCATCAGATGCATACTCCCAAGCGCATGATGAAATCTTGTATGGTGCGCACCGGGGTAAACCAGATAAGACATGCCCATTTGCGAAATCCTTCGCAATCTTTGAAAGTATGGATGAGCTATTAGACTAAAAATAAGTTCATTTGGAGTTCCAATAAAACCGTAAATTGGATCGTTAAAGACTTTAAGCTTATTGGTTTGAGCCAAGGAAGTTTGTTTTAATTACACAAAGATAACTACTATATGAACAAGATCACCATTCTATGGGTCGATGACGAGATCGATCTGTTAAAACCTCATATCCTTTTTCTTGAAAACAAAAACTATAAAGTAGTTACCAGTCAAAGTGGTCAAGATGCATTGGAAGAAATAAAAAACACCTTTTTTGATATTGTATTTTTAGATGAAAATATGCCTGGGCTTTCTGGTTTGGAAACCTTGACAGAAATTAAAAAACATGATGCTTCCATACCCGTGGTAATGATTACTAAAAGTGAGGAAGAATATATTATGGATGAGGCGATAGGCTCTAAAATTGCTGACTACCTTATTAAGCCCGTAAATCCAAATCAAATATTACTATCCTTAAAAAAGAGTTTGGATAATTCTCGTTTGGTTTCAGAAAAGACTACTTCAAACTATCAACAGGAGTTTCGAAAAATAGCTATGGACCTGTCCATGGTCAACAGCCATGAAGAATGGGCAGAACTTTATAAAAAACTTATTTACTGGGAACTTCAGTTAGAAGAAATTGAGGATTCTGGAATGTTTGAAATTTTGGAATCTCAAAAGGTTGAAGCCAATTCTCAGTTCAGCAAATTTGTGGACAAGAACTATGGTGATTGGTTTAAGGACGGCGATGGTCCGGTTATGTCCCATACCCTTTTCAGAAAAAAGATTCAACCAGAACTGGATGGGAACAAGACGTTATTAGTTGTAATTGATAATTTACGATATGATCAATGGGTGGCTTTTGAAGAAACACTAGCAGTTCATTATAAGAAAAAACAAGAAGGTTCCTATTATAGCATTCTTCCAACGGCAACGCAATATGCCAGAAATGCAATTTTCTCTGGCCTGATGCCTTTGGATATGGAAAAACAACATCCAAACTGGTGGAAAAACGATACGGATGAGGGTGGCAAAAATTTGTATGAAGCAGAATTTTTAGGAGCCCAACTAAAACGATTGGGGTTAAACCTAAAATGGGAATATCATAAAATCAGTAGCCTTCGTCAAGGTAAGCAGTTGGTACAAAACTTTAAATCTCAGAAGGATAATGACCTAACTGTATTAGTATATAATTTTGTGGACATGCTTTCCCACTCCAAAACAGAGATGGAAGTCATTAAAGAATTAGCTTCTAATGACAAAGCATATCGCTCTCTAACTTTAAGTTGGTTTAAGAATTCACCGTTGTTAGAAATAATTCAACAAGCACAGAATATGGGAATGAAATTGGTCTTAACCACGGACCATGGAACCATTAATGTAAAACAACCCTCCAAGGTAATCGGCGATAGAGAAACCAGCCTTAATCTAAGGTATAAAACGGGAAGAAGCCTTACGTATGAGGACAAAGATGTACTCGCCACCAAAAACCCGCAGAGCATCCATTTACCAAATATCAATTTAAGCAGCTGCTATATTTTTGCCAAAAATGATTTGTTTTTCGCGTATCCAAACAACTACAACCATTATGTGGGTTATTACAGAAACACATATCAACATGGTGGTGTATCATTAGAGGAAATCATTGTTCCTTTTGTAGTTTTGGACCCAAAATAGAATACTTTGAAAATTACGTTTCAGCTAGACGAGTTACATAAGGTCGCTAAAAGTTTTTTAAAAAACACAAAAGGAAAGGTTGTTTGTTTTCATGGAGAAATGGGTGCGGGCAAAACCACCTTGATAAAAGCTTTAGTACAAGAACTTGGAGGAATTGACTTAGCGAACAGCCCTACTTTTGGTTTGGTTAATGAATATCAAAATAAAAATAACGAGCTTCTGGCCTTTCATTTTGATTTTTATAGAATAGAAAATGAAGTGGAAGCTTTGGATCTTGGCTTTGAAGATTATCTCAATTCCACTGCCTGGTTATTTATAGAATGGCCAGAAAAAATTGCACCATTACTCCCTGAAGATGCTGTATCTGTTTACTTACAGTTTATCGATGAAAACACTCGCTCAATCGAGTTTAGTCTAGATTGATTCTATTAAAACATATCTTCTCCTCAGTTTCGATGAACTGCAAATCTGTCGGTAAAAAGCACTCTTTACGGGATTAAATGCAATTTTTATCGGTGAAATGCATTGTGGGTAGGGAAATTTTCCTACATTTGTTCTTGAAATGAATTCATTTATTAACCAAAAACTCTTTTACGATGAACACTAAAAGACTATTTTTTGGATTACTAGCTGTTGCTTTTTTGGCGATGACTGCGGTTTCTACTGACGTTATCAATGTTGATGAGGATCAGACAGTAAACATTGACAAAAAGAAATTTGTGAGAGATCGCTAATTTCTTTATCATTAATTCTAACGAAAGCCCTGCAAATAATTGTGGGGCTTTTTTATTACAATAAATCACTGTATTTACAGTTATCCTTATATTATGAATGGAAGAAAACAGATAAGAAACAAGTTAATACTTGAGGGTTTACTTGCTTTGTTTATTGCGATAACGCCATTAATTTTTTATTCACATAAATATATAGCAGACGGTGAGCAAGAAATTAACATTTTGTTTTTTACATTGACTCCTAATGGTTTTGCAGATGCTGGAACGGCGTTGTATTATTATCTTATCAAGCTAGTTCCCTTAGTGCTTCTTATTTTTTGGTTTGTCACCTGTAAAAATTGGTGGTATCATAGTATCTTGATTCCTATCTCAATGTATGCATTTCAGTTATATGCTGTATTTACATCCGATTCTACCAAAATTGATGAAAATGAAGTTTTATATGTTGTAGCAGTTACTATGGTGATAGTCCCTGTGGTATATTTTATAAGAATAAAGTTATTTGATAAACATGTTCACGGGATAGACTTAGATTCAATGGACACCGAACTCCAAATATTAAAGGAAAAAGAAGAACTCCGAAAAGAACGTGAGAAACTAGAACAGCGGCAACATACCCTTTCAAAAAAGATGTAAATTTGCTATTATGCTTTTCTAGCATTATTTTCAGATTTTCATTTTATGAATCAACCATCTTCCCCTTTTAGTAAACAACAACTCTTACCCCAAGAAGAAACCTTAGAGATTCTAAAACAAAAAGGAGAACTTTTTATTGGCCTTCCCAAAGAAAATCAGTATCAAGAGAAGCGCATATGCCTTACCCCGGATGCCGTTAATGCGATTACTGCGCATGGACATCGGGTGTTGATTGAATCTGGTGCTGGAGATGGCGCCAATTTTTCAGATGCAGATTACACCAACGCAGGTGGAGAGATAACCCGAGATACCAAAAAAGTATTTTCATGTCCGCTAATTCTCAAGGTGGAACCTCCTACGCTATCAGAAATTGATTTGCTCAACCCGCAGACCATAATCATTTCTGCACTTCAGATTAAAACACAGTCCAAACAGTACTTTGAGGCCATGGCCAAAAAAAGACTGACTGCAATTGCTTTTGAATACATAAGAGATGAGGATGGAAAATATCCTGCTGTACGATCACTGAGTGAAATTGCTGGTATTTCTTCTATCTTAATAGCAGCAGAATTAATGGCGACTACCAATAAGGGCAATGGCTTAATGTTTGGTAATATAAGTGGTGTTCCTCCAGTTGAAGTGGTGATTATTGGAGCTGGTACTGTTGGCGAATTTGCGGCGCGCTCTGCCCTTGGACTTGGGGCAAATATTAAGATATTTGACAATTCCATAACCAAGCTTCGGAATATTCAGACCAACCTTAACCAAACCGTATACACCTCCACCATTCAACCCAAAAATCTTTTGAAGTCTCTTAAGCGCTGTGATGTTGCCATTGGTGCCACCCGGGGACAAGACCGCTCCCCTATTGTAGTCTCTAGTACCATGGTGGAAAATATGAAGAAAGGTGCAGTAGTTATTGATGTAAGTATTGATATGGGCGGCTGTTTTGAGACCTCCGAAGTCACCAGTCATGACAAGCCAACTGTAGAAAAATTTGATGTGATTCATTATGGGGTTCCTAATATTCCATCAAGATATCCACGAACATCATCGATATCCATCAGTAATATATTTACGCCATATTTATTAAAAATTGGTGAAGATGGTGGGCTGGAACATTCGCTTCGTTTTGACAAAGGGTTACGCAACGGTCTCTATATGTACCACGGCATTTTGACCAATAAATCTGTTGGAGACTGGTTTGGGCTTACCTATAATGATATTAATTTTCTTATTTTTTAAATCAGCATGGCATTTTTAAAACGCTTGGGATGGTACCTTGTTGGACTGTCTATTGGAATTGTATTTCTTGTTTTCTTCCTTAAAAAGAAATCTGAGGAAACTGGAACAGAGTTTTGCTATTTCCCCAATTGTAGGGTTCTAAAAGATATGAGGTCCAAACCTCTTGTTTTTTCTGAAGATATGGGAACCACGACCAACGATTCACTCCTAGTAAAATCTTTCTTAGAAGATGGGGATATCGATTTTGGCAAAAGCGACACCAAAGCCAAACCTTGTAAAATTTATTATATCTCCAATACGGTAGAGGGAAAAGATTGGGTACTGTTGGCAAAAAACTGTACAGACAAAGTGATGATTGAAAAAATCATGCATTAAAATAAGTAAAATATTATAACCTCAGTTTTTTAGCAATCAAGATTATTGCTTGAGTGAGGTAATTGGTCAACTTTATTTAGCAGTACTTCAAGTCTTTTCTCTTTTTAATAAATTTAACTTTATATTTCTGATATTTTTATGAGTTTTTTACAGCAAATGAATTATGAGATTTACTGATCCCAAATCTTTCTTGATTTTAATTTTTCTTACGGTTATCTCATTTCAGTATTGTGTTGCTCAATTTACAGATGAAGAAATATCCCGGCTTACATATGAGGAAATGTATACCATCTACCGAGATGAGGAAAAAAGATATTTAAGTGAAATATTCCCTTTACATATTGCCAAAGCAAAAAAAGAAAAGGACACGCTTCAATGGGCATCTGCTTATCGATATAAATCTTGGGATGTAGAAAATTTAGAAGACGCATTAAACAATTTGGATACTGCAACTGCAATAATAAAAAGCTATCAATCATTGCAAAAGGATAGCCTTGGAATAGTCATGTCCCAGATTTATTATTCCAAAGGAGCAGCTTTTCATAATTATGATTTAATTGAATCAGCAGCTGAGGCGTTTATACAGAGTTTTCATTGGGCAAAAAAAAACAATAATATAGATCAAATGATTCATGCTATGTATGTTCTTTCGTACTACAAAGCTGCATATGGACAAGAAAGCGAAGCAATTCTACTTCAAAAAAAGGCATTAGAGTTGGTCAAGAGAAATAAAAATAAAATTGTAGACTACAATGAAGTATACTTAGAAGGTCTAGGCTATTTGGGTTATGGTTATCTATTTGCAAAGAAGACCGATTCGTCGCGATTTTACATTGACAAATATTTAAAGTTGTCAACTAAGCTAAAATGGAAACCCGACCTCGAGGATGTAATAGTATTGAATGCAGAATTGGATTATTATGATGGCCGTCTCTTAAAAGCGAAAGATACACTAACTAAGTATGTCAGAATCTCTGATGGTACAAATAAAGCGGATAGACTTTATTACTTAGGCATGATAGAGGGAGAACTTGGAAAACCAGATGTAAAGAAAAAGCATTTTAGAACAGTTGACAGTATTATGAAATCTATTGGTTACCCTCTAGTAGATAATATAAACCAGATATACCAATTCTTATTTAAAGATGCGATAGACAATAATGAACATGCTAATGAGCAAATATATTTTCGTAGGCTGGTCTATTATGATAGTCTTTTGGCGAGAACCCAAGAGCGTTTACGTCAGATTACTTTAGAAAAATTAGATTTACCCTACCAAGAGGCCGAAAAGCAGGAGTTGAACAAGGCAATAGCTTCTAAGGAAAAATTAATATTTATATTCTATGTACTAAGTTTCCTATTGGTTTTTGGGTTTTTTGGGTATTATCTAAAGTATAGAAATACAAAAAAAAGGCTCGAGCTTGCCTTGAAACAACCCGTAGAGCTGGAAACTGGAAATTTCTCAAAAAGTTTTAAGGAACCTACAATTGATATTGATGTGGGCATTCTACAAGAAATATTGAAAAACGTAGACCATTGGGAAAAAGAAAAAGGTTTTCTAGACAATACGGTCAACCAACAATCATTGGCAAAAACCTTAAATACGAACAGCTCCTATTTGTCCCAGGTAATAAACGTAAATAAGGGTCATAATTTTTCAAGCTATCTGAAAGACTTACGGATAACGTATGCTATCAACAATTTAAAGAGCAGCCCAGATGTTGTCAAGGGAAAATCCATGATCCAGATTGCGGAGCTATACGGGTTTAGCTCTTTGGCAGTTTTCAACAAAGCCTTTAAAGCTAAGGTTGGGGTAACACCAGGAGTTTTTTTAAAACAAATAGCTAAGGTTACTCCTGTTCTTTAAGGCGTGCTTTAATGTAAAACGCGCATCCCTCGAGAATCATATAGCAATACATTTCATAAAGCAACTATTTGACTATAGGGGTATTATTAGATAAACGATTCAATTGGTCAATTTTATTTAGTAGTTCTTCAAGTTTTTTCTCTTTTTAATAATTTTAACTTTATATTTCTTAGGTTCTAATGAAGTTTTTATTACAAAGAAACATGCAGTCTATTTCCATTAACTTTTTTTTGAGATGTTTCACTCTTCTGGTTACAATAACTCAATTCTGCACAGCACAAAATGTCACGGATGATACAATCTCACAAACTACCTTCGCCGAAATACGAAGCATCTGGGAATCTGAAGACGGAAGGTATTTAAACACCTATTTCAATCTTCATGTAGCCAAAGCAAAAAAGGAACAAGATACCTTAGAACTTGCACGTGCATATAGATATATAGCATGGAGCTTACCCATGAAAGAAGGTATAAAAAGTGTTGATTCTGCCATTTCAATTATATCAGGCATGAAAAGGTTAGATAAAGTTGACCTTGACGAATTTATGACTCTCGCATATTACACAAAAGGTGCTCAGTTTTATGAAAATTATTATGACGAACAAGCAACTGAAGCTTTTATTAAGAGTTTTCATTTAGCAAAAAAGTCTAATCATAAAGACTTAATGATTATTGTTTTATCCGAACTCGCAAATGTAAAAGCTGAATTTGGACAAGAAAGCGAAGCTATTTCGCTGCAAAAAAAAACTTTAGCCTTTCTTGAAAAAAATAAAACTAAAGTAGCAGATTATCAGAGTCTTCATTTGGACAACCTTCATACCATGGTTCGTTGTTACACGTATGCAAAAAAAGTTGATTCGGCTAGGTTATATTTAAAAGAAGCCATCAAAATAGCAACTGAAAATAAAGACACCGATGAACTTCAAGATTTACGAGAAATTTCGGCGGAAGTGGATTACTATGATAACGACATTTTAAGAGCAAAGGATACCCTATCAAAGTATATAAAAAACACCAATGGTACCTCTAAGGCCAACAAACTGTTTTATCTTGGTCAAATTGAGGGTCGACTTGGTTATTTAGATTTAAAAAAAGAATATTTTCAATCCTTTGACAGTATCATGGGAACAATAAACTACCCCCTGCTTGATAATGCCAATGAAGTATATCGATTCTTGTTAAAAGATGCCATTGATAATAATAGTCATGCAGAAAAAAGATACTTCAATAGGTTAGTTTATTATGATAGCCTTCTGGCAAGAACTCAAGAGCGGTTAAGGGAGATTACCCTGAAGAAATTTGATCTTCCCCTACAACAAGAGGAAGAGTCCCTGATGAACAATATCATTTCTTCCAAAAGTAAACGCATACAAGTATTTTACTTTATCTGCGGAGCACTGATTGTTGGACTATTGGGATACTACCTAAAGTATAGAAATACAAAAAAAAGGCTCGAGCTTGCCTTGAAACAACCCGTAGAGTTGGAAACTGGAAATTTCTCAAAAAGTTTTAAGGAACCTACAATTGATATTGATGCGGGCATTCTACAAGAAATATTGAAAAACTTAGACCATTGGGAAAAAGAAAAAGGTTTTCTAGACAATACGGTCAACCAACAATCATTGGCAAAAACCTTGAACACGAACAGCTCCTATTTGTCCCAGGTAATAAACGTAAATAAGGGACATAATTTTTCAAGCTATCTGAAAGACTTACGGATAACGTATGCTATCAACAATTTAAAGAGCAGCCCAAATGTTGTCAAGGGAAAATCCATGATCCAGATTGCGGAGCTATACGGGTTTAGCTCTTTGGCAGTTTTCAACAAAGCCTTTAAAGCTAAAGTTGGGGTAACACCAGGAGTTTTTTTAAAGCAACTAGAGAAAGAATCTTTTGCTCAATTAGATTAATCCAATGGCTTTCTAATTACCCCGTCTATTAAATTTGGAAAAAAAATTAATATACTCTTCTGGCAACCACTTCATTTTCTGTATTTGGAATACCGTACAGTATAAGCGAGTCTGAGGTTATTTCTTTAATGGGGAAAGCGTAGGTAAGATATTCAAGCGTATAGAAACATAAGAAATAAGTTTCTCCGAATTTTTCAATGCTATTGTAGTCAGTAGCAATGGGAGGGTCATTAATTACAATAGCATCACCTTTAGTTTTTCGCTCACCCAGTTTAAATATCATTTTTTCATAACCAAAAGGGATACTATAAATTGTATTTTGAACATTATCGGCTAGCCTGCCCTTGTCTTTTGTTGGCAATAGCCTTACAAACCTAAATGCAGTATTTTTTTGCTCATAATTACTGGAGAATCTTTGCACAAAAACATTATCATTTAAAAATTCAAAACCAACCGACACGGTATCTCCCAGCTTCAACATATTGTCCAAAAGTTCAATTCTCCCCTTATCATATAATTTATCAAAATCATAAGCAAAAATACTGTCACCCGATATTTCTATAATATTTATGGGTGGGTAACTTATTGAATTGGGGATTTTAACCTGCATCCATTTCCCTCTTATGCCTTGTCCGTTTCCAAAGAAGACAATAAAAATTAAGCAAAGAAGAGTTGATATTAATGATTTCATCTTGACCGGAGTTAAATGATGCTAACCTTTAATGGGAGGTAAAAGTGGTCTTAAGCTTTCTAACCTGTTCAAATCAGATACCCAGGCTATCATAATTAAAAGGGTCATTCTCACGAAAGGTCTTTGCATTTCACTTTCTGAAAAGTTCTCAAGAAAAAAGAACCCATTTCTTTGGGGGTATTCTCTATTTCTTTGACTTGCCCCAAAAAATCATCGAACAGAAAAAATTTACCGGCAACTGAAAATGTTTCTATGTCATGTTTAACTAAATTGTCAAAACACCCTCTGTCCATATGTTTTCCAATTTCTACTTTGGAAATTACATTAAAGATGTCTTCAGGAACATATCCAATAAAATCATTTTCTGAAAACATTTTCTGAAAATAGGTTGTGTAACGTCTCTCTTTTTTTTGAGACAAAAATTCGTTTTTAATTAAAAAATCCTCATAGATATTTAACAGTGAGTCAATATTTACATTTTTCTCATTATACTTTGTTTTAATGCAATCAACTGCTAAAGAATCTAATATTTGACAATATCCTTTACCACATACAAAAACTAATAGAACTGTTGATATAAGTTGATGGAAATGTTTTCTAAATGGTGATGCCATATTTAGTGAAAAATGAGAATACTAAACCTTATTTTCAATATAGATGACCAAAAGATTTATCCTTTTGGACCATCTATTCTTTTTATAGGAATCAAATTATTAGAATCGTATTTAATAATCCCGTTATTTACTAAAAGATTACAAAAATCTTTTGATATAATAATTTGCCTTCTTCCCCCTACAAACTCCTCTTGAGTTCTGCATATAGTGAATTGAAAATCTCTTTCAAATGGAGGAAAAAAATCAAATCTTCTAAGCACATAATTATTATTTTGAAGAGCCATGTTGATTCATTGCTTATAGAGTAAAATGCTACTCTATAATACTTTACTCAAAGATGATTTTTACATTTCCATCTTTATTACTTTCGATAAGGATTTTCTCGATTAAGGTTTCCTTCTCTTCCTCGGTTATTTTTATACTTTCGTTTGGTTTTTCCCAATTTTGGATAGACTTCTTGTCCGCATAAAAAGCTGGTGTAGTAGTAAGTTCACCCTCAATTTTCAGGGTTTTGCCTTCTGTTTCTATAACAATATATGATTTTGTGCCAGTAATTTTCATCTTATAAAAATAACTTTTTCTTGTAACGTTAATGGGTCAATAGTGATAATTTTAGTTACCTTTTTATTAGCTTTTAGGGCGGGTAGTTCAATAACCTCCCACACACTTCCAGTCCTTAAATCCTTACCGATAATGGCCCGAACTTCTCCGGAAGCCTGTTCAGCATATATTTTCGAAACCTCTTTCCATGCTTCCAACGACTGCGGGTTACTCAAATCCCAATTAGGTAACTCTATCTTTTTAGAATCAATCAAACCTTCCAAAGTGGTTCCTCCCTTAGACTTTGCAATTTCCAAAGCCCTTGTTGCACCACCGACACCATTAGTTTTTCCTGACCAAAAGAAAGATTTGTTAGTCCCAGACTTAAATAAAGTGGTTAACTTTTCTAAGTTAGTAATAATTGTTCTGGCACCCTGTCTAGTAACAATTTTAAAAACTTTGGCTCCTTTTACAACTTTAAAAACAGGTTTGAAAACTTTCCCCCCAGGGATAAAACCAATTACAAGAAATATGCCAGCTTCAGCTTGGCTGACTTCGTTTCCATCAAAATCTTTTCCATCAATTAAAATAATAACATCTTCAAAGGGCAATGCATATCTTCCAACTCCTTTCATCACATCCCAAAATGCAACAGCCAAGAAAGGGTCACTATTAGGGTCCACTCCCTTAGCTGGCAATAAAATTTCATGCCAGTTTTTCAATTCTTCATTGTATATATAGTAATAAAAACCATCATCATTAAGGCTTGGTTCGGAAAAGGAATTACCTCCATTTATTCCTTTTCTTGGAGAATTGGATCGATAGACCCATCCACCATTGTTTAGCTCATAAAACCTATTAGAGCCATTGTCATCCAAAATCCAATTTCTATATGAAAGCGCATCTAAACCACCTATTTTACCTCCTCCGTTGCCTTTTCGGAAACCTTCACGTATATTGGTAAGTTTTCGAGTCAATCCGAACTCACTGTTAGAGGAAAGGTCTTCCATATGGTCTAAAATGACTTCTTCTCTGAGGTCAATTAATCTATCATAATTTTTGGCACATAAAGATTGCTGAACACTAGATGTTGAATTGATACATCTTTCTGCCTCATTCTCGAAAAAGTACCTCTGAAAGATTTTTTCCGAATCTGTAAGGGCAGGAGCTTTCTTTTTCCCCATATCCAAAAGTGTATTGTTACTCCAAAAATTCGGGGGATTATATTTAGTGATATAGGGTTTCAATACACTTGGCAAGTGCCGATTGTTGTATTGAGTAAGATAGGTCGTCATAAAGAAAATCTTATCCTGTAAACCACGCTGTCTATAGTAGGTAACATGTTTGTTCGCCATTTCATTTGAAAGACTTCCATCACTGACAATTTTACTTATTCCCCGAGCCCATGCCTTATTCAAGGCAGACTCGTATTCCTTCTTAGAAAAATCGACCAAAATTTTATCCCAAAGTTGGTTCAATGAAGCAGTGCTTGCAGTTCCAAGGCGAGTTCCTCTAATAGTCTTATTAAAAAGGTCACATTCGATACCAGGGCCATTTCGAGGCGCGCAAACAGCTTTAATAAGTCTCCACTCATCTATTAAGTTAAACTCGTTGGTGTAGGTCTCTTGCTCCTTATCATAAGTCTTGGACTTGTTAGAATGACTAGAGACCAATTTGTTAGCTGAACGCTCAACACCTCTTAGGTTCTTTTCATAGTTTTTGAAAAAATCTTTTTGAGCAGTACTAAAAGTGCTATGTTTAGTACCTAATTGCCTATTGATTTCTTTTAGGAACTTGCTTTCCTGTTTTTTTAGCCATTCGTCAATTTTTTTCCTTTGGGCTATGTTGATAGCTTTCTGCATGTCTAATAACACTTGCATATTATTGAAAGTGATATCGAAATTAAAAGGCTCCTCAGTCTTCGAGGTGGTGTTCTTGGTCGTAGTTTTCTTAGTTGTCGTTTTCTTCTTGGTAGAAGTTTTCTTTTTTTGAGTATCCTGCTTTTCCCTTTCTATTGCTGTATTTCTGTCATAGGTATGGTACTGTGCATTAACCGAACTACTACAGGTAAAAAAAACAGTAAAGAACAAGATTGTTATATAGAAATTTTTCATTTTTTTGAAGGTTAGGTTATTTTTTGATGACCAATTTGGAATGAGTCTGTCCGTTTACGCGCACCTGTATGACGTAAAGGCCAGCCTTTAGCGTATTGTTTGACAGGGTATGGGTATGTTGACCAGACTTTAAGAATGAGTTAGTCACTATTTCAACGCTTGTTCCGCCATAATAATCCAACAGCTTCACTTCAACATTGGAATCAGAACCCAGCTCATAATGAATTAGTAAATCGTTCACAAAGGGATTTGGGTATAGTTTTATAAAGCTCTCATCTTGTTCTGCAAAAGAAGCCAAGGCTTCATCGGAGAGTTGAATATCTTCCTTGGTAAGAACCAAAATCATTGGTGGTCCAGGCTCCGACCATTGCAAAATTTGGGATTCCAGATTTCCTATGAGATAAGTGGTTTCGTCAATGTTTTTTTCAGTAAATGAAATCGATAATAGATCATAATTAAGAATCTTAAGGTCTGGATGGTCAGTGTATTGTTTTTCAATACTGATTTGGCTGTCAAAAAGGGTAAGTGTACCATCTTTCCAAATTCCTCCACTTTCAATTGAGGTTTCGTTGATTTCAACATTGGTTTTAACAGCGCCGTACGAATCTTCTATTTTGCCCACAGAGAAACCAACAGGAAAACTCCTTATCATTGACTTGCCAGACCAATCCATTTCCATGAGATAACCTTTCCAGACTCCTTCAATATTGGAAGGTGGAATGGCTAAAATGGATTCTGATTCATAGGAACCCCGTTCTGGATTGCTTTCTATTTCTCTTGGAAGATTATCTCTTTTCGTATTTTCATTACCGTCTTCATCATTTTTGTCGAATTGTTCCAACAAGACTTCGCTGTTATAAATTAGATTGTCCTTGAGAAGTTCCATCGCTCTTGCCTTGTCCTTATGAACCCCATACCCGAAATAGTACATTTTGGCGAGCCAATGCCTTGCCATGGGATAATCACTTTTTTGGAACCATTCAATTGCTTTTAGATAGTCCTGTTTGATATTCCCAAGGCCTTTGAGATAAAGATACCCAAGACTATAAGCTCCTTTATCACTTCCAGAAGAATAGGCTTTTATAAATTGTCGTCGTGCTTTGTTGAAATTCAACGGTGTCCCAATACCATCTTTGTAAAAGACCCCCAACAAACATAATGCTTCCGAATCTCCATTCTCTGCATAAGACTTTACTTCTTTGAAAAGTTGTCTGGATTTTCTGTTTGTGAGTACATTACTATAAATTAAGGAGTCTATCTCGTGGACTCTATCAGAATTTTGTGAGTTTGAATTCTCTTGTTGGCAAAAACCATTAGCGGTTAGCATTATACAAATGAAACTTAAGTATAGTTTTATTTTCATAGTTGGATAAGGTTTTAAAATTTGACTATGGATAGACAAAAAATGTTGTAGGTATTTTTATTTGGATAAAATTGCATATACCAAATGATACATCCAATTCCGTTTTTGCTCAATTTATAAATAGACCATCCAATTTATAAATTGAGCAAAATAAAAATTGCTAGAACAAGGAAATGTCCTAAAAAATGCTATATAGTTTTAGTTGAACTATAAAATAATAATGTAGAAATCTATAAAAACGAACCTTTGTAAGCTAAAAATTAAAGATCCAGCTTTCGCCTTTTCTTTTCCTTTTGCAACAATCCAAGTTCTCTGGTAGTCTGCCCAGCTACAGAAGTATTTTCCTCTGCCCTTCGTATAAGGTATGGCATTACATCTTTAACCGGCCCGTAAGGAACATATTTAGCGGCATTGTAGCCTTCTGCCGTTAAATTATAGGTGATATGATCGCTCATTCCGTACAATTGACCAAACCAAATATTGGGATGGGAGGCATTTAAACCTTTATCCTTCATTTGGGAAACAAGCTTTAAACAACTTTCCTCATTATGTGTTCCTGAAAAAATTAAAATCTTGTCCAAATGATTCATCATAAAAGAAATGGCCTCATCAAAGTTTTCATCTGTTGCCTTTTTTGATTTACAGATTGGGCTTTTATAGCCATGTTCTTTTGCCCTTTCATTTTCTTTCTCCATATACGCCCCGCGAACTACCTTCAACCCAACTTTAAAATTTTCAAAAATAGCTGTATCAATCAATTCTTTTAAAAAATCCATTCTATCCCATCGATACATCTGTATGGTATTGAATACAACTGCTTTTTTCTTGTTGTATTTCCGCATCATATCCAAAGAAATGGCATCCGCGGCATCTTGCATCCAACTTTCCTCTGCATCAATTAATAAACACACATCAAGATCATGTGCTTTTTTACAAACTTGATCATACCGGTTTAAAACACGCTCCCACTCAGCAGATTCAACATCGTTTAGTGTTTTGCCCTCACTAACTTTCACATACAGTTCAAACCGGCCAAATCCTGTAGGTTTAAACACTGCAAAGGGAATGGCAGCTTTTTCTTTTACAAAATCCAGGACTTCCAACGTCTTGTTCAGAGCAAAATCAAATTGGTCTTCAACCTCTTTTCCTTCCACCGAATAATCCAAGATGGAACATACTCCGTTTTCGAACATTTTATCAATAATGGGCATACAATCTTCCTCGTTCACCCCTCCACAGAAGTGATCAAAAACTGTTGCCCTGATCAAACCTTCAATAGGGAGATGTGCCTTTATGGCAAAATTGGTCACCGCTGTTCCAATTTTCACCAATGGTTCATTTGCAATGAGTTTGAACAAGAAATAAGCGCGTTCTAATTCAGAGTCCGTTTTTAACTGGAATGCTATTGCAGTATTCTCAAAATTTGGGTACATTATTATCGATATATTAAAGATTCAAATATAAGTAGGGATTCTAGAACATTATCTATAAAAATAGTCTTTATTTAGCAGTGCAAATTAAATTATGGAATCTATAAAATCGCATTCATACGAGGTCCATTTAGAGGAGTTGGCGGAAGCTGCTCTTAGACAACACATTGCAAAAAGCAATTACTCCAAAGTGTTTATTTTGGTTGATGAGAATACCAAAAAGTATTGCTTACCTATTTTCAAAAAGAAGTTGGAAAAAAGGGTTGATGCCATTTTGGAAATACAATCTGGAGAGGAACATAAGAACATAGCAACTTGCTCAAAGGTTTGGGAGTTATTGTCTCGCCATGATGGAGATAGAAAAAGTCTTTTACTAAATCTTGGAGGAGGTGTTTTAACGGATCTTGGTGGATTTGTGGCATCAACTTTTAAACGAGGTATAGATTTTATAAACATCCCCACTACCCTATTGTCAATGGTGGATGCTTCCATTGGGGGAAAGACCGGGGTGGATTTAGGTGCTTTAAAAAATCAGATTGGGGTCATTAATCAACCACAAATGGTGTTGGTATTCCCTAGTTTCCTTAAGACTTTAGAGGCTCGACAACTAAAAAGTGGGTATTCGGAAATGTTGAAACATGGACTGATCATGGATGCCGATTACTGGAAATCTTTGAAAGAAAAGAATGAATTCATAGATGCGCTATGCATTAAGAAATCTATTTCTATAAAGAACGATGTAGTTATCCAAGATCCTACCGAGCAAGGGTTACGAAAAATTTTGAATTTTGGGCATACCCTTGGGCATGCTATTGAATCCTATTGTTTGGAACATCCTGAGAAGAAAACACTGTTGCATGGAGAGGCCATTGCCATTGGGATGATTCTAGAGGGCTATTTTTCTCATGAATTAAAAGGGTTATCTAAATTGTCTTTACAAGAAATAAAAGAAACTTTTCTGAGACATTTTGGACGTGTAACTTTTGATAACCAAGATATTAAGGCCATTCTCAAGCTTTTAAAGTATGACAAGAAGAATTCTCATGGAGAAGTCAATTTTGTGCTGCTCCAAGCTATAGGAACTGCGCTTATAGATATTAAGGTACCCAACAATCTTTTTGCCAAAGCATTTGCTTACTACGCAGAATAGCAATTATATATACTAAAAGTTGCTATTGACAACTCTTTGGATTTATCAGATATAAAAATTCATAGCTTAGGATAGGAAATCAAAACCCATCCAGTATGAAACGAATATTAATAGATTACAAAAAGTTAGACCACAAGGTTGCTGCCGTTTTAATAGATTCTTATCCCTATGGGTATGGTGATGAAGATATTATCACCCTTAAAAAACCATATGGGGAAATCATTGAAGCTGTTGAAGTAAAGACTGATGATGCCATCTACTTGGTTAAAATCAGTAAGAGCCTTTCCAAGTTCATTGCAAACTTTGAGGAAAACATTGAAAAAGAATTGGATAAGAATGTAAATGCAAAAGCTGTGCTTGATTCTGAAAAGAATGAATTCACCAATCCAGAATTAGAATCAGATACGGATTTAGAAACTGATAGCCTATACTAAAAAATTACGCTACCCTAAAAATAACGTTCTCGGATTATTTTTAAATGATGGGCCTGATGTCCGCATATAATGAATCCCATTGCCCTTGTGCTCATCTTGGAGTCACTGGCCATACCAATTCGTTTTAACGCATCACCATTAAAAGATTTAAAGAGACTAATAGTACTGTTTCTTACGGCTTGATATTCATCCAGTATTTCATTTTTCGTCTTTTTTGATGCATTGGATTGAGGTACATAGACATCTTGGTCAAAACCGGCCAATGGTGTGTCATCATTTCTCCCAAATCGTAATGCCCTATACTGAAACACACGCTCAGCATCAATGATGTGCATTAAAACTTCCGCCAAAGTCCACTTCCCCTCTCCATAGGAATAGTTTAGTTTTTCTTCTGAGAGTCCTTCCATAAAAGATGTAAAAGATTCCTTTCCATCTTTTAGACTATCCATCAAATTAACATCTCCTAGGGCAAGAATATAAGTATGGTAATAGGGATTATATTCAGAAACAGTTAAGTCTGAGCTGCGCATAATACTAACGAAAGAAGATTAAAAATTATAGTTCGTTAAAAATAGTATGCATCAAACGCTTTTTATCGTTGATACTTTCTTCTAACGAAATCATTGTTTCTGTTCTGCTAATGCCATCAATATCATCAATTTTAAAAATGATATTCTTTGCATGTGTAGTATCCTTAGCTCTTATTTTACAGAAAATATTGAACTTTCCTGTAGTGATATGAGCAACAGTAACGTATGGAATTTGATTAAGACGCTCCAATACAAATTTGGTCTGATGGGTTTTTTCAAGAAAAATACCTACGTAAGCTATAAAAGAGTACCCTAGCTTTACATAATCCAATGTTAACGAAGAACCTTTTATTATTCCCGACTCTTCCATCTTCTTTACCCTCACATGAACCGTACCAGCAGAAATTAAAAGTTTTTTGGCAATATCCGTAAAAGGTGTACGGGTATTGTCTATTAACATATCTAATATCTGGTGATCAATTTCGTCCAATTTTACTTTACTCATTGTGCTATTATTTTCAACAAAATTAGTTAATTAAGAAAATATACGTAATAAAAATGCTTTTTTTTTAAATAAAATGTAAGAACTGGGTCCAAACACCTGCCTATTGCTCAGCAGTGATAATTAAATTAAGAATTTCCTTACGAAAAGATAATGCATCAAAATCATTTTTATCCGAGCAATCAAATGTTTCATGGCCAAAGCATTCTTTTAATTCATGGATATCGACAATTTCCGGCTCAAACAAAATGGCTTTTTCCTTTAGCACTTCCTTAAATCTAATGCCAACACAATGGTTTGGGCTAAAATTTGAATTAACAACTTGAGGGTTTTTAATCAAAACATCATAAAAAAGTTTTTCATTCTCTGGAATTTCAAAATAATCCTCAATTTTAAAGTCCTCAATCTTTTCTTGAGCTATTACCCTAAGAGCCTCTATTAATGAGTGAAATATAAATTCCCTGGTTTTTTCCCTACTGTAATCCTTTGGATAATGACCGGCTTCAAACAAAATAGTAGGTACTTGTTTGGTTTGAAAAAAATCACCCACACAATTGTCATTAAAGGCATCATCATATCTCCCTACCTGCCCTGGAATTTCCTTTTGTAGCATTATGTTCATTGCAACAATAAGTTTCATTGCACTTTCCCTTGTGGGGGTAACATTCCGTTCTATATCACCGGCGGGGGATAAAAAAGAAACCGTTGCAGGTTTTTCAGCCTTACCTGCACTAAACAAAGTCCGTTGGTCATGGAGGTTAAAGCAACAATCAGGCTTAAATTCTTCAAATACGTTTCTTAGCGCAATACTTTCAGGTTGTGTAAGCAATTTTGCATCTCTATTCAGATCAATGTTGTTTGCATTTACCCTAGTGTATCGTTTTGCTCCATCAGGATTTAATATGGGTATCACTAAAATTGTACAACACTCCATAATAGATTTAGCATGCTTATCATCAGACACTAAAAAATTAATCATATCCACTACAGCTTTTGTGGTGGTAGATTCGTTCCCATGCATTTGAGACCACATCAAAACTCTTTTATTGCCTTTTCCCAGAGTTATTGATTTTAAAGCATCACCATCAACAGACGTTCCTATGTTTTGAAGAGTAGAAAAGTTCAGGTTCGTTAGCCATCTCTTTTGTAATGTTTCAAGAGTAACATATCTACCTTTTACGGTACTTTCCTTGTAATCCAAATGATTAATCAGTGGCATTGAGTTTAGGTTAGAGCTTACAAAAGTAAATCATCTATATGTTACAAATGTGAACATTTTAAAGCACTGTAATTTACAATCGTGTGTTTTTTATCTTAAAAAATTTACAGATGTACCTAGTGTTTTCAAATAAAACCACCTGCATTCCAAATAACTACTTAAATAATTAATAAACAGTATTTTATATCATTTTATATAATTTGAAAGTTTATAGTTATTACTTGAAATAAATTAAATATTCGTTGTATTTAAGTCTGGTGATTAATACTTTTACCTAAACTCAAGTACAATTGTGAACGACAAGATTATAGAACGCATACAAACGGTAATTGATCATTACGGACTTACAATATCTTCCTTTGCGGATAAGATAGGCGTTCAGCGATCTAGCATTTCACACCTCCTAAAAGGAAGAAACAGGCCAAGCTTGGATTTTGTAATGAAAGTAGTTCAGACGTATCCTGAAGTTAATTTGTATTGGTTACTTAATGGGAAAGGGAATTTTCCAAATTCTTTACAAAATGAAGATTCCCCTACTCCAAACCCACCTTCAATATCTATAGAAAAAAGTAATGTAAGGGATAATGACAATATCAAAAAAGTTGAAGCCTCAAGAATCGTAGTATTTTATACTGATGGAACTTTCGAATCTTTTGAGATGAAAAAATAGTTGAGCTTATTTATCTATTTCGGTTCTTTCCCCTTACTTTGTAGTCATGATGAAACAATTAATTCTTGGCGCATTATTGATATCCTTTGGCGCATGCAACGAGCCTCCTCAGCGTAACTGCAGCAACTTTAAAACAGGTAACTTTTCATTCACTAGTACCATAAATGGTCAAGAGCAGACATCAACATTTTCCAGAACTTTAGAAATGGAAGTGGATCACTTTGAAGGAAAGCAAGATACGTCTTCCGTCAGATGGATCAATGATTGCGAATATGTGTTAAAAAATATAAACCCAAAAAGTAAGGCTGAAGAAAAATCAATTCACATTAAAATATTGACAACTTCAGATTCTTCTTATACATTTGAATATAATGCCATTGGCGACAAGCGTAAATTTAAAGGAACCGCATACAAAATACACTAACCATGTTTGAAATCTTTACTAGCCCCGATGCCTGGATGGCATTGTTGACCTTGACTTTTCTGGAAATCATCCTAGGGATAGATAATATTATTTTCATCTCTATTGCTGCTGGCAAACTAGAAAAGCAAGATAGAAGAAAAGCAACCAATATTGGACTGGTTTTGGCCATGGCCATGAGAATACTTTTGCTTTTTGGAATTACCTGGCTGACAAAAATGAAAAAACCTTTTCTTGTTGTTGATGAATCATGGATTACCGGTGGTATTAGTTGGCAAGCTTTGATTCTATTTTTAGGCGGCCTTTTTCTGCTGTATAAGAGCACCAAGGAAATTCGTGAAAAAATTGAAGATAAAGGTCATGACGAAAGAGAAGTGACAAAATCGCGTTCATCATCATTGACCAATGCAATTGTTCAAATAACGGTAATCAACATTGTTTTTTCTTTTGACTCTATTTTGACCGCTATTGGTATGACCAATGGTATTTCCCCAAATCCAACAGATGCATTGATATTAATGATAACTGCAGTAGTTATTTCAGTAGTTATAATGATGCTGTTTGCCAATCCGGTTGGAGAATTTGTCAATAAGCATCCTTCAGTTCAAGTTTTGGGCCTATCCTTCCTTATCCTTATCGGGTTCATGTTAATTACTGAAGCCGCACACCTATCACATTTAGTGGTGTTTGATAATGAAATTGGAGCTATACCTAAAGGATACCTCTACTTTGCAATAACCTTTTCCTTAATGGTTGAATTTTTCGATCTTAGGATGAAAAAGAACAAAAGACAGAACGCTGAAGTTTCTGAAGAGTAGTTCTTAATTTGGTCGTTGATAGGTTAATTCTGGATGTTGCTGCTTATGGTCCAGATGAAGTTTTTGCTGTTGTTTTACCGTAAGCGTACTGCCATCATGACTCCATCCTGGAGGGCCAAAAATATACATCAGTTTATCTGATAGTTTTTTTGACTTTTTAGTGTCATTCCAGATATCCTTAAACTCGTGGGTAAGTATTACTACAGGGTTATAAGAATCTGGGGAGTGAATCACTCCATATTTCACATCAACATCATCATCAAGCTCTTTCCAGGTGCCAAATACTTTATCAAAAATATTTAGGAACCCGCCATGGTTTTTATCCAAGTATTCCACATTCTGTGCATGGTGCACTTGATGCATGGTGTGTGTGTTAAAAATCTTTTCCAAGAATCCAAGTTTTGGAACATACACGGAATGCAACTGGAACTGCCAAAGTGCTTCTATACCTAAACAAACCACCACCATTTCTGGAGGAAAACCAATTGCTGTCATCCACATATAAAACAATGGTTTGTACAGTATGGTAAACCAGCCGTTGCGCACTGCGGTACCTAAATTGTAATTGTCAGAGGAATGGTGCACAATATGAGCAGCCCAAAGAACTCTAATCTCATGGTTGGCCCTATGGAACCAATAGTATGTAAAGTCATCAGCCAACTGGCACAAAATCCAAACATACCATGCATAGCCAAAAGATTCGTATCCAAGAAAATTTTGTCTTACACCATCAACTAAAGGATTACATAGTTCATACACTCCTTCAAAAAGAACAATGGCAAAAATAACTTTGAACAAAGGACCCAAAATAGCCGAACCTACACCCATAAAACCACTTGCCGCCAAATCTTTCCAATTGTAAAGGTGGTCGTCTCCATGTGTTTTACTATAAGTAAGCTCAAATAAAATAAAGGCAATAAAAACAGGTACACCGTATACTAACGGGTTGGTAAAATCCATATATAAAATTTAAGCTATTGGGTTAGGGTGCATAACTTAGGCGCCAAAATAGTTAGAATAAAGCATTAAAACAAAGTTGTTTGATCAGAACCTTCATCTTTTGAATCTATTTCATCATCAGTAAAGCCTATTGACTCCTCATCAATGACTTCCATCTCTTCAGGAACAGTTTCTTTAGGCTCTTCAAAAGGCAATGATTCCAAGGCATTAATGTTTTTAACTTTCTCGGCCGTGAGCTGGTTTCCTAGTGCTTTTATACCTTTTACAGAAATAAAATCTTCCACATCAACTTGTTGATTTGGTTTGGCATCTTTACCTCTTGGTTTTGAAAATTCGATTTCAATTACTGGGCGCCAATCTGTAGAGACCAATTCTAGATGTGATTTTGAATGTTCGGAAATCACCAAATCCTCCTTGTTTGGGTTTTCAATTAAAAACCGCTTTATGTAATAGCGTTCTTTTTCACCTTCATAATGTACTATGGAAATTGGTTTTTTTGGATTCCACTTTTGTAAAACAATCATATCATCATTAAACCTGGTCATTAAATCCGGCGGAATCGTTTTTACTTTACCTTTCTGGTCAATAATCAATAATAAATCATCTCCTTTAAAATCGCCCAGTAGCTCACCTCTGCCATCAACATTTAAACGCCCCACAATATCATCAAACCAAATTTTTCTAGGTTTAAGCGTGGAAACCCCTTTTTCTTTGAGCTCTACTCTTTTTACAGGATATTTAGTTACCAGATTTCCTTTAGAGGCCCTTCCCTTTATTAAAAGGTCTGCAAAATCTAAATCCCATTTCAATTTCTTAATACTACCAGATTGCCTCAATAAAACAGTAATAGTTTCCGCTTCTCCATTGGGGTTGGCCGAGAAGTAAAGCACTTCTGATGTTGGCTTGCCCCCTGCCAATTGATACATTTTATCACGAGTAATACTTGTGACGTTGAATCTTTTGATATAACTGGGGCCTCCCCTACCGTCTTTATAGATCATGTTATAAATGGTACGACTATCTTTCTTTTTAAATACCGCCACATGTATGATTCCTTTTCCAACAAAGATTTTGGAATCAACCTTGGTCACCATCATCTCCCCTTTCTTGGTGAACACAATTATATCATCTATGTCACTGCAATCTGTAACATATTCATCCTTCCTTAAAGAAGTTCCAATAAAGCCCTCCTCACGGTTCACATAAAGCTTGGTATTTCTAATGACAACTTTGGTGGCCTCTATGTCATCAAATATTTTTATTTCAGATTTTCGTTCCCTTCCCTTTCCATATTTCTTTTTAAGCTCTTTAAAGTAATCAATGGCATAGTCTACCAAATGCTCTAAATCATGTTTTGTCTGAGCAATTCTTTCATCTAAACTATCAAGAAGTTGTTGGGCTTTTTCTAAATCGAATTTAGAAATACGTTTGATGCGGATTTCGGTTAAACGAACGATATCTTCTTCAGTTACTGCTCTTTTAAGATTTTTTGTGAAGGGTTTAAGGCCTTTGTCAATTGCTGCAATAACCCCTTCCCATGTTTCTTCCTCTTCAATATCTCGATAGATTCTATTCTCAATAAAAATCCGTTCTAACGAGGCAAAGTGCCATTGTTCTTCCAGCTCATTGAGTTGAATTTGAAGCTCGGCCTTTAACAATTCAACAGTGCAATCTGTAGAACGTTCCAACATTTCCGTGACCCCTATAAACAAAGGTTTGTTATCCTCTATAATACACCCTAAGGGAGAAATGGAAGACTCGCAAGCCGTAAAAGCATATAGCGCATCTATAGTTTTATCTGGAGAAATACCACTAGGCAAATGAACCAAAATCTCAACTTCAGCAGCGGTATTATCCTCAATTTTCTTAATCTTGATTTTACCCTTGTCGTTGGCTTTTAGGATAGAATCTATTAAAGATGATGTATTGGTCCCATAAGGAATTTCGTTAATGACCAAGGTATTCTTGTCATAAGTGGAAATTTTAGCGCGAACACGAATTTTCCCTCCCCGGAGACCATCATTATAGTTAGTAACATCAATGATTCCCGAAGTGGGAAAATCAGGGAACAGCTTGAAACGCTGTCCTTTTAAATGCTTAATGGATGCATCAATCAACTCGATAAAGTTATGCGGGAGCACTTTTGTGGAAAGCCCCACTGCAATACCCTCAGCACCTTGAGCCAACAACAATGGGAATTTAACGGGAAGGTTTACCGGTTCTCTTTTTCTGCCATCATATGAAAGTTGCCACTCCGTAATTTTTGGACTAAAAACAACTTCCAATCCAAATTTTGAAAGGCGGGCTTCTATATATCTTGAAGCTGCAGCTCTATCTCCTGTTAGAATATTCCCCCAGTTTCCTTGTGTATCTATGAGTAGGTCTTTCTGGCCTATCTGAACCATGGCATCGGCAATACTTGCATCTCCATGCGGATGGTATTGCATGGTATGCCCTACAACATTGGCAACTTTATTGTACCTGCCATCGTCCAACTCTTTCAACGAATGCATTATCCTTCGTTGCACAGGCTTAAAGCCATCTTCTATGGCAGGAACTGCACGTTCTAGGATAACGTAAGAGGCGTAGTCTAAAAACCAATCCTTATACATTCCCGTTACGCGAGTAAGGCTATCTTGTGAACTATCTTGGCTTTCTAAACCTTCATCATTCAAATCTTCATTCTCTTCCATTTAGAAGGGTATACATTTATTTGGTTTATAGTTAATTTTCTTCTATTAAATCAAGTTCTACTTTAAGGTTTTTAATAATGAATTCTTGTCTATCTGGAGTATTTTTACCCATGTAAAACTTCAATAAATTATCTATACTCATCGCCTTATCCAACATTACGGGTTCTAAACGGATGTCATCACCAATAAAAAATTTAAATTCATCCGGCGAAATCTCCCCCAACCCCTTAAATCGTGTAATTTCTGGTTTACCGGTCAGTTTTTCAATGGCATTACGCCTTTCCTCTTCACTGTAACAATAGATCGTTTCTTTTTTGTTTCTAACCCTAAAAAGAGGAGTTTGTAGAATATACAAGTGGTTTTCCTTTATCAACTCAGGAAAGAACTGCAAGAAGAACGTAATTAACAATAACCGAATGTGCATTCCATCAACATCGGCATCCGTTGCAATTACAATATTGTTATATCGCAAGTCCTCCATTGATTCTTCAATATTCAATGCAGCCTGTAGTAGATTGAATTCTTCGTTCTCATAAACGATTTTCTTGGACATTCCATAGGAATTCAGAGGCTTCCCTCGTAAACTGAAAACCGCTTGCGTATTCACGTCCCTAGATTTGGTAATGGACCCCGATGCCGAATCTCCCTCCGTAATAAACAAAGTAGATTCTAACCTTCTATCTTTCTTCATGTCTTGAAGGTGGACACGGCAGTCACGTAGCTTTTTATTATGTAGACTTGCCTTCTTAGCACGGTCACGGGCTAGTTTTCGAATTCCTGAAAGTTCTTTTCGTTCTTTTTCTGCTTGAACAATTTTACGCTGAATTGCTTCTGCAGTGGTTTGATTTTTATGTAGATAATTATCAAGGTACTTTCCAATAAAATCGTTGATGTACGTGCGGACAGTAGGCAGTTTTCCACCCATATCCGTAGAACCTAGCTTAGTTTTGGTCTGGCTCTCAAAAACTGGTTCCATTACTTTAATGGAAATCGCTGATATTATTGATTTTCTTATATCTGAAGCATCATAGTTTTTTCCATAAAAATCACGGATGGTTCTTACTATAGCCTCTCTAAAGGCAGCTTGATGTGTTCCTCCTTGTGTTGTATGCTGACCATTTACAAACGAATGGTATTCTTCGCTGTATTGTGTTCTGCTATGGGTAATGGCCACTTCAATATCATCACCTTTTAAATGAATGATTGGATACAGCATGTCTTCCATGCTATTATTGTCTTCCAATAAATCCTTCAATCCGTTTTCTGAGAAAAATTTTTCTCCATTAAAGACAATGGTCAGCCCCGGATTAAGGTATACGTAGTTTTTGAGCATGCGTTCCACATACTCATTTCTGTATTTGTATTTTTTAAAAATGGATTCATCAGGAACAAAGCTTACTTTGGTCCCCCTACGTTTTGTGGAATCAATCAATTCTTCATCCACTAGATTCCCAGCTTTGAATTCCGCAGCTTTTGATTGTCCATCCCTAATAGATTCAACTTTAAAAAAGTTGGAAAGTGCATTGACTGCTTTGGTTCCAACTCCATTAAGTCCCACGGATTTTTTAAAAGCTCGGGTATCATATTTACCCCCAGTATTCATTTTGGAAACCACATCCACTACTTTCCCTAAAGGAATGCCACGGCCATAGTCACGGACATGAACTGTATTCTCTTTGATACTGATTTCGATGGTCTTACCTGCACCCATGACAAACTCATCTATACAGTTGTCAAGAACTTCCTTGAGGAGAATATAGATACCATCATCTGCAGATGAACCATCTCCTAACTTACCAATATACATACCAGGACGCATACGAATATGCTCCTTCCAGTCCAGGGAACGAATATTATCCTCGGTATACTTGGTTTCTGCCATTAGTTAAGGGTTAATCCTTGCTAATATAAAATTTAGGCTGAGAAATAAAAATGTGGTTCATAGAAAGTAATCAACAATAGCTGTTGATATACCTACGAATAGTATGGAATGAGATTAAACATTAAACCTAAAATGCATGACATCACCATCTTTTACAACATATTCCTTTCCTTCTACACGCATTTTACCTGCTTCTTTCACTTTGGCTTCACTTCCATACTGTACATAATCGTTATAAGCAATAACTTCTGCACGGATAAAACCTTTTTCAAAATCTGTATGAATCACTCCAGCAGCTTGAGGAGCAGTTGCTCCCACGGGAATGGTCCATGCCCTAACTTCTTTTACCCCTGCGGTAAAATAGGTTTCTAAATCCAATAATTTATATGCACCTCTAATCAACTTGGCTGAACCGGGTTCAGAAAGACCTAGATCTTCCAAGAACATTTGGCGTTCCTCATAGGTTTCCAATTCGGTAATATCCGCTTCGGTTCCCACAGCCAAAAAAATAACTTCGGCATTTTCATTGGCCACAGCTTCTTTTACCTTTTCTACATATGCATTTCCATCGGTAGCACCTTCTTCATCTACATTACAAACATACATTACCGGCTTATCCGTAATCAATTGTAATGGTTTTACATATTCTGAACGGTCATCATCACTAAGGGAAATAGCACGAACAGATGTTCCTGCTTCAAGACCTTCTTTAAGAGCGGTAAGCACAGCTGCCTCTTTTTGTGCATCTTTGTTTCCTGTTTTAGCAGCTCTCTTAACTTTATCCAGCTTCTTCTCAACACTTTCCAAATCTTTCAATTGGAGTTCCATGTCAATAGTTTCTTTATCCCGAATTGGATCTACCGAACCATCCACATGTACAATATTGTCATTGTCAAAACATCTTAGAACGTGAAGAATGGCATCTGTTTCTCGGATGTTTCCTAAAAACTGATTTCCAAGCCCTTCACCTTTACTGGCTCCTTTAACCAATCCGGCTATGTCAACAATTTCAACTGTTGCTGGAACAACTCGTTCTGGGTTAACCAGTTCTTCTAGTTTTTCCATTCGGCCATCTGGTACATTAACAACTCCTATATTCGGTTCTATGGTACAAAAAGGAAAGTTGGCACTCTGCGCCTTTGCATTTGATAAGCAATTAAACAAAGTCGATTTTCCTACGTTTGGCAATCCTACAATACCCGCTTTCATGTTCAAGTTTTAAGGGTGCAAATATAAGCCCAATTATAGATTCATTTTAGAATTATTGTGAATGATAATGGACACTAAACGATTTAAGATTTACAGTGGTCGTTAATTTGTGACCTTTCATCCAAAATATCTACCCTTGGAGAAATAAAATTATGGCAATACGGTTATAACAAAAATTTCAAACACCAATGATCAATACTGATTACGAGCCTTTTGATGTATCTTATGTTATCGATGATAGTGAGGTTACCTGTGAAGTCCATAAAAAACTTTTAGAAAAATCTAAGCTCTCTAAAAACCAGCTTGCCTATTCCTCTCCAGTTCAAGCGCTTAAATTTTTAGTACGCGACATTAAAGCGCAAAAGAAAATATTGGTGCTATTGGATCTAGAAATGCCTGGAGTGAACGGTATAGATTTTCTTGATATCATAACTGGCTTGGAAGCTTCAAACAAACAACTAAGTGTTTATGTTGTGAGTTCTACAATTTTTGAGCATTTAGATAATGCAGTTATTTACAATTCAATCATAAAAAGACACTTTAAAAAACCATTGAAACCAAAAGATTTATCTCAAGTAAGTGTTATTAGTGATTGCTTTGAAGAGGCTGTTCATTAACTATTGAAGCGCCAAACCTTCTAACTAGAACCCTTGAAAAAGCATGTAAAATCCAATAACAATCACTGAGATAATTCCCAATATGGCAATTACGGAAAGTGTACACCCTATCTGTTTCCAAAATCCATTATATGTTTCTTCCTTCTCTTGCATATATCTCCAAATCCTTATGGTGCGTTAAAAGTAAAAAGAATTGCTGTATCTACGCTTTTACAAAAACATTATACCAAATAGAAAAAGTGTGAATCAGTTCTTAACTTTAGTGCATGGCTAAAATCACATTGCAAGGAATAGCATATGATGAGAAATCATCTTTTTTAAAAGGCCCCCGGTTGGCTCCTCCATTAATTAGAGAAGCTTATCACAGTAATTCTGCTAATTATTTTTCTGAAGACGGTACTTCAATAACTCCCGATTTACTAAATGATAAAGGCGATTACAGTATTTCAGAATATTTTGACATTGATAAAATAACAGCTAAAAGCCTTGAGGAAGGAAACCCTGTTTTTACTCTAGGAGGGGACCATTCCATTACTTTTCCTATCATAAAAGCATTTCAGAAAGTATATGGCACAATAGATATTTTGCATATTGATGCTCACAGTGATCTTTACTCCAGTTTAGATGGGGATTCGTTTTCCCATGCCTGTCCTTTCTATAATATCATGAAAAACAATCTAGCAAATCGATTGGTACAGGTTGGTATCCGTACTTTAAATTCTGAACAACGGGAGAATGCCAAAAAATATGAGGTTGAAATTATTGAGATGAAAGATTTTGAATCTACAAAAATACCAACATTTCAAAACCCATTATATCTATCGTTTGATATGGATGCTTTGGATCCCGCCTTTGCGCCAGGTGTATCGCATCATGAACCTGGTGGATTAAGTACACGGCAAGTAATCAATATTATACAAGGAATTAATGTTCCCATTATTGGAGCGGACATTGTGGAATACAATCCAAAAAGGGATATCAACAACATGACAGCAATGGTATGCGCAAAGTTGTTTAAAGAAATTGTTTCTAAAATGCTTTAAAAATCTATTGCTTACCCATCTGGGTGCATAAACTTCTGCTTTCCTAGAAGCTCATCTTCAGTTTCTACTCGATCTTCATCTGGCACACAACAATCTACTGGGCATACTGCGGCACATTGCGGCTCTTCATGAAAGCCCATGCATTCTGTACACTTATCAGGGGATATGTAATAAATCTCATCACTTATGGGAACTTGCACTTCTTCAGCGTTAACTGCCTTTCCATCAGGCAATACTACATCTCCTTCTAGAGAAGTACCATCACTATAACGCCATTCGTCAGCTCCCTCGTAAATTGCGGTATTTGGGCACTCAGGTTCGCAAGCACCACAATTAATACATTCATCTGTTATTATAATTGCCATAATTTTCTTTTTCCTTTATGCTGAAATAATTTCAGCATGCTTACTTTTGGACAAAAATAAACCCTACTAATTTAGTGTACAAATATAATGATGGCCTATACCTCTACATTGCAAGCTTTTGTTAAACTTGGAAGTTTTATTAGTGATTTTTGTGAAAACCATAATTCTTCAAATAATGAAGATTACCAAGAGTTTCTAGATGCTACAATAAGAGCAGAGCAACAAAACAGTTGGTTTAACCAAGAAAATGTTTTATTCGCCCTTGAGCAATGGTCAATATTACTTACCAAGGAGCATTTAACAAATTGGCTTTCCCATTATAGCCTTGATAGTTCTAAAGAAACAAAAACTGTTGGCCTTGTAATGGCCGGAAACATTCCATTAGTGGGATTCCATGATTTTTTATGTGTTTTGCTATCAGGGAATAAAATCATGGCTAAGCTGTCATCAAATGATACCGTGCTTCTCCCTTTTCTTTCTAAATTTTTAATAAGTCAAGACCCCTCACTCCAAGACAAAATACAGTTTGTTGAAGGAAAATTTGAAGATTTTGATGCGGTAATAGCAACTGGAAGTAATAATACAAGTAGATATTTTGAGTATTACTTTGGAAAAAAACCAAATATCATAAGAAAGAACAGAAACTCTGTAGCGGTTCTATCTGGAAACGAATCAAAAGAACAACTTACGGCTTTAGGAGAGGACATTTTTAGGTACTATGGATTGGGATGCAGAAATGTTTCAAAAATATATGTCCCAAAAGACTACAACTTTGATGAGTTTTTTAATGGTATTTTTCCTTTTAAGGATATTATACATCAAAATAAATATGCCAATAATTACGACTATAACAAAGCAGTTTATCTAATGAGTGAGTTTAAAATTTTGGACAATGGCTTTCTCATTCTAAAAGAAGATAAAAGCTTTTCATCCCCAATCGCCTCCTTATTCTATGAATATTATGATACGCTTTCAGGTCTAAAAAAAGAAATCCAAGAAAACGCAGAACATATTCAGTGTATTGTATCTGGTGGAGTGCTAGAAGAAGAGATCAATTATGGAGCAACTCAAAAGCCAAAATTGGATGACTATGCCGATGGAGTTAACACAATGAACTTCCTTTTACAACTCTAGAAAATTAGATCTTTCTGAATCATTTTTGTTTCCTAGAATTTTTCGACCTTTGCCTCTTAATTTATTAAAAATGAAAAAGCACAATTTTAGCGCAGGTCCTTGTATTTTGCCACAAGAAGTAATGCAGAAAGCTTCTGAAGCAGTTGTTGAACTTGATGGTATTGGACTATCCCTCATAGAAATTTCTCACAGAAGCAAAGAGTTTGTAGCTATAATGGAGAAAGCACGCTCCTTGGCACTAGAGCTATTAGGTTTGGAAGGGAAGGGCTACCAAGCGCTATTTCTTCAAGGTGGAGCTAGCACTCAGTTTTTAATGGCTGCATATAATTTATTGGATAAAAAAGCTGGTTACATCAATACGGGCACATGGAGTTTAAAAGCCATTAAAGAAGCACGGTTATTTGGTGAAATAGCGGAGATTGCCTCTTCACAAGATCAGAACTTCAATTATATTCCAAAAGGGTATTCAATTCCTAATGACTTGGATTATTTACATTTAACGTCCAACAATACCATTTTTGGAACACAGATAAAAAAATTCCCTAAAACAAATGTTCCTTTGGTCTGTGACATGAGTTCCGATATTTTCTCTAGACAAATGGATTTTTCTATGTTCGATTTAATTTATGCTGGAGCGCAGAAAAATATGGGTCCCGCGGGAACTACGCTAATTGTTGTTAAAGAAGATATTCTAGGAAAAATCTCCCGTAAAATTCCTTCAATGTTGGATTATGTGGTACATATAGGAAAGGATAGCATGTTCAATACCCCTCCTGTTTTCCCAGTTTATGTTTCCATGCTCACGATGCAATGGTTGAAAGATTTGGGTGGAATAGCTGCTATAGAAGAAATTAATGAAAGAAAAGCAAATCTTATCTATTCTGAAATAGAACTGAATCCAGTTTTCTCTGGTTATGCTGCCAAGGAAGATCGCTCCATTATGAATGCCACATTCAATATCACTGATGACTCACTCAAAGAAATATTCGATGAAAAATGCAAGGAGGCAGGAATCAATGGTATCAATGGTCATAGGTCTGTTGGGGGTTATAGAGCCTCAATGTACAACGCGCTTCCTCTTGAAAGTGTAGGTGTTCTTGTAGATATAATGAGTGATTTAGAAAAGAAAGGATAAGTTCAATGAGTAAGATTTTAGCAAACGACGGAATAGCTCAAACTGGAATCAACTTGCTTGAAAAAGAAGGCTTTGAGGTCATTACAACAACAGTTGCGCAAGAACAATTGTCCAATTATATTAATGATAACAACATTAGTTGTCTGTTAGTAAGAAGTGCCACAGAAGCAAGAAAATCATTAATTGATTCTTGCCCAAGTTTAAAGCTTATTGGTCGTGGTGGAGTTGGTATGGATAATATTGATGTGGAATATGCCAAATCCAAAGGAGTTCATGTTATAAACACCCCTGCCGCGTCTTCAGAGTCTGTTGCAGAATTGGTTTTTGCACATTTATTCGGAGGTATTCGGTTTTTGTATGATTCAAATCGAAATATGCCGTTAGATGGAGATAGCAAATTTAAACAGCTTAAAAAGAGCTACGCCGGTGGCACAGAGTTACGAGGAAAGACCTTAGGTTTAATCGGATTCGGAAGAATTGGTCAAGCAACAGCTAAAATGGCATTAGGTTTAGGAATGAAAGTGTTGTTTAATGACAAATTTGTTCCCAAAGCAACTATACAAATTCCTTTTTTTGATGGGCAGTCCATAAAATTTGAGCTGGAAAATAGCCCTATGGAAGAGGTTCTTAAAAACTCCGATTTTATAAGCGTCCATGTTCCCGCACAGAAAACCTACGTTCTTGGTGAAAAAGAATTCGGAATGATGAAAGCTGGTGTGGGAGTAATCAATGCCTCTCGAGGAGGGGTTTTAGATGAAGTTGCATTGGTTGATGCCCTAGAATCTGAAAAAATAGCCTTTGCTGGTTTAGACGTTTTTGAATCTGAACCAAATCCAGAAATACGGATATTAATGCACCCTAAAATATCCTTGACTCCCCATATAGGAGCTGCTACCAAAGAAGCGCAACAGCGCATAGGCACAGAGCTTGCAATGCAAATTATCGAATTACTTAAATAAGTTCATTTTTAACCCGTTAGGTAAAACGTTCTTTTTTGTACATTGTCACTCTAAACTAAACACTATAAAATGTCAGGATTATTAGATTTATTGAATAGCCCAATGGGTAAACAATTGATTAGCGGTGTAGCCGGTCAAACTGGGCAACCCGAAAACAAAACAGCAGATGTTCTAAGTATGGCAATGCCTCTTTTAATGGGTGCCATGAAAAAGAATGCATCTACTCCTGGAGGTGCGCAAGGTTTAATGAGTGCATTATCATCAAAACACGACGGTAGTATATTGGATAACCTTGGAGGTCTTTTTGGAGGTGGTGTTGATCAAGGGGTTATGGATGATGGAGCAGGAATATTAGGACATGTTTTTGGTTCTAAACAACCACAAGTGGAAAATGCCTTGAGTAGTAAATCAGGAATTGATGCTGGCTCAATTTCACAAATACTGAAAATTGCAGCCCCTATTTTATTGGGTTACCTGGGTAAGCAGACCAAACAACAAAATGTAAGCAGTCCGGATGCATTAAGCGGTCTTTTAGGAGGTCTTATGGGAGGTGGCAGTACAGCCAATAAACAACAATCCCTAATTGAAAGCTTTTTAGATTCAGATGGAGATGGCAGTGTAATAGATGATCTAGCTGGAATGGTATTGAACAGCGGCGGTCAAAAAAAGAGCGGACTTGGAGGTCTTTTAGGAGGTCTTTTTGGAAAATAAACACCTATCTTAACTTTATTTAACAAGGCCATTTAGACATCTAAATGGCTTTTTTTGTATTTTAATGATATGAAAAAGAACATTTTAAATAAATTTATTGCACTCTTGTTGGTGTCGGGATTATTTGCCTCCTGTACTACCCAAAAAGAAGCATTGGACATTTCAACCAAAGAGCAAGAAGTTTTTAATTCCAAAGCGGAAGAAAAAGTTGAGATAAAGAATGAAGAGACAGAGTACGAGATCATCATTATTGAACCAGGGTTTTATACGTGGTTACAAAGTATAGCAAGACCTGAAGGGTATTACTCTCAACACTTTTTAGAAAACAGAAATAACCTAATGGTGATCAATTGGAACCAAAGGGTCCTACAACCACAGCGCTTCAACCCAAATTTGTACGAACTTCAAATAGATTACAATCCAGGTATTGATTATGGGTATGAGGTGAACTATAAATTGTACAACTATTTCATTTATTTTCAGCGTAAATACAACCAACGCTTGGGTCCTTTTATTCCTAGGATTTAATGTATTATTTTTGCCATCGAAATTCTGTCGATGGAAAAGTTAAAAAAACGTTGGGGTATAGAATCCAACTTCCAAATAGTAGTTATTTTTATTGTTTTTGCCATTACAGGTAGTTGCTCAGCAAAACTAGCTGCTCCTGCCGCTGACTTGATTGGCCTGGATAAAGAACAACTTTCTGGTTGGATCTATTGGCCTATTAGAATATTGTTGATCTTCCCCATTTATCAGGTTTTATTGGTTTTCTTTGGGTGGTTGTTTGGTCAATTTCGGTTCTTTTGGAACTTTGAAAAGAAAATGTTGAAACGTATGGGATTGGGCTTTTTGTTTGATTAATTATGTTTTCCTTAACACTACAGAAACCAACAAATTATATAGATTTGCTCCATAATGAAGGATTTTAGAAAAATTCTGGGCCTTTTCATATTTGTTTCCTTGATGTTTGTCAAGGTGTCAGCACTGCATGTGTATGCTCACCAAGACGGCGACCAAGAAAAAATTGAGAATTGCAAGATTTGTGATTTGGCAGTCGAGAACCAGAACATGGAACTCAATCAAGTTTCAAATCCCGAAGCTTTTCATTCTACATTTCTTAATTCAATAGATAATAATTTTTACTACATAAGTCTTAGTATTGAAAAAGACTTTTCTTATTATCTGTTTTCCAGGCCCCCTCCTTACTTTAGTTAACAGGCCAACGCATTCCGTCTTTCCATAACGGACCATCTCTTTTATTAATTTATTTTGTTCTGAATGAAAATAAACATTTTCATTACTCTGTTTCTATTTATTTCCCTTTACGGGTTTTCTCAAGATTGCAGTGATATCCTTACTGGTCAAGTTATAGACTATCATAACAAAACACCACTTGAAAATGCTAGTATTCTAATAATAGAAAATCAAAAAATCGTGAAAACCGACAATAAGGGAAAATTCCAACTTCCAAATCTATGCCCAGGTGTTTACGAATTGGAAATTTCTCATCCGGAGTGCACTACCACTTTTATTAAAGTAGAGGTTGATGGTATAGCATGGATTGATGTAAAATTGGAGCATCACTTAGAAGAACTTGAAGAAGTAAAGGTGATTGGCGATGCTATTGCCCAAAAAACCAATTCTGCTCTGGAAGAATCATTAAAACTTAAAACACTTGAACAATACAGTTCTGGGAGTTTAGGAGATGCTTTAAAAGAATTAACAGGTGTTTCATCTTTAAATACAGGAGCTAATATCGTAAAACCTGCAATTCATGGTCTTAATGGTAGTAGGGTCTTGATACTGAACGATGGCGTAAGAATGCAGGATATGGAATGGGGAGATGAACATGCTCCTAATATAGATATCAATGCAACTGGGTCCATTTCCGTAATCAAAGGTGCTTCTGCCCTTTTGTATGGAGGTGATGCTATTGGCGGTGTTATTGTAATGGAGCAGGCAAGAATTCCTGCTAAGGATACTTTATACGGCAAAACCATTGTAAATGGGGTTTCAAACGGTAGAGGCGGAAATGTTACTACAGAGCTTATTAAAGCATTTGAGAATGGATGGTATCTACGAGGGCAAGGTTCATATAAACGATTGGGAGATCATGAAGCTCCAGATTACATCCTCTCCAATACGGGAGTTCAAGAAATTGGAGCTTCTCTTCAATTGGGGAAACAGTTGTTTACTTGGGGATGGGATGCAAAGTATTCCTATTACAACTCTGAAATTGCTGTACTAAGAGCTTCACATATAGGCAATGTTGATGATTTAATACGGGGTATCAATAATGGTGCACCTGAGATAGTCAGACCTTTTACGTACGATATTCAAAATCCTAGACAAGAAGTAACCCATCACTTAGGAAAACTTAAGTTCTACAAACGTTTTGAAGGTCTTGGCAAATGGAATGCCCAATATGACTATCAAAACAACAGACGGTTCGAGTTTGACGTGCGAAGAGGCGAACGTGACAACCAAGCATCCATAGACTTAGAATTGACTACACATACTTTTTCAACTGATTTAAAATTGGATTCCAAAGAATTATATGAACTTCAGTTTGGCGTTTTAGGTAGATTTCAGGAAAACTTTGCCAACCCTGCCACGGGTGTAAGAAGATTGATACCCGATTATGAAAAGTTTGATTTTGGAGCTTTTATTACGGGAGAATATCAGTTAACTGATAAAGTTCTCGTTGATGCAGGTCTACGTTATGATTTTAATCGTATTGATGCCAAAAAGTTTTACCAAACGTCCAGATGGGAAGAACGCGGTTATGATCAAGAGTTTCAAGACTTGATTACTGATGATTTGGGAACACAATTGCTTACCAATCCTGTATTTGATTATCATAACTTCTCAACCACATTTGGTGCTCAGTATACTGAAAATAATGGCTCTACAGTTAGAATTAATTATGCGCTATCGCAAAGGGCGCCCAATCCTTCAGAGTTGTTTAGTGATGGTTTACATCACTCCGCAGCACGTATAGAACTGGGTGATCTTCGTATTAAAAGTGAGACCTCCCATAAAATCTCAACATCATATCAAAAAGATTTCAATACCTGGGGATTTACACTAGAGCCCTATGCTAATTTCATTAAAGATTTTATTCTTTTAGAGCCAACTAGTGTAGAGTTTACTATTAGGGGTGCTTTTCCAGTTTGGGAATATAGACAGACAAACGCAAGATTGTTAGGAGTTGATGTAGCGGCTTATATGGATTGGACCGGTAATTGGAGAACGGATCATCAATTTTCTTTAGTTAAAGGAATAGATACTGAAAATAGCAGTGCATTGATCAATATACCAGCTGCAAATTTTAGAAACAAACTAACTTTTGTAAAGCCAGAATGGAACAACTTTGAGTTTAGCCTTGAAAGTCAGTATGTATTTGAACAAAATGAGTACCCAGAAAACATTACTGTATTCTCCCCTGAGCAGCAACAGGAAGTGTTGTTAGAAATAAATACACCTCCGGAAGCATACCATCTGTTAGGTATTAGCTCAAAAATGGAGTTTCCGTTTAAAAACAACTTAAAGCTTACAACTGGATTAACAGTTAGTAATCTGTTAGATACAAATTATAGAGATTACCTAAATCGGCAACGTTTTTTTGCGGATGATCTAGGTAGAAATATCATTTTACAATTAAAACTCAATTATTAAATCAAATTTAAATTAAAGACTATGAAAACTATTAAATTATTATCACTAGCAGTATTAGCCGGAACTTTATTTGTAAGCTGTTCCAGCGATGACAATGATCCAGATCCAGTGAATGAAGAAGAGACCATAACAACTATGACAGCGACCATGGTACCACAAGGTGGAGGAACAACCATTACGTTACAATCGCAAGACTTAGATGGGGATGGACCCAATGCTCCTACGATAACCGTATCTGGCAGCTTGGCTGAAAACACCGTTTATGACGGGACTGTTGTACTGCTTAATGAAACAGAAACACCTGCCGAGAATGTTAATGAAGAAATTGAAGGAGAAGCGGCTGAACATCAGTTTTTCTTTGTAGCTGGAGGCGGTCTAAACGCAACCTCTGCCTATGCAGATGACGAATCTGATTATGTTTCAGATGAGACGGGTGAAAACTTCACAACCACCAATCCCGTTGGTATTTCGTTTACAATTACTACAACTGACGCCAGTACAGGAACTTTGGCAATTACGTTAAGACATGAGCCTAAAAAACCTAATGATGGAACTTTGGCAGACGCAGGTGGAGAAACCGATATTACGCAAACCTTTGATCTTGTTATAGAATAAATACATATTCAAAAATTGTTCTTTACGAAACAATTGATGTTTTGAAAACAAAAAACGGACATATTTGGCGGAGTTCTTTATTGACAGGCATTTTGCTTTTTCAATTGAGCTTCGCCATTGTTCATCTCTTAACATCACATATATTCCACCCTATAAGTGAAGTCGATTTTAGTAATGAAACGATTTCTGAAACTGAATACAACTGTAGCCTCTGTGCTAAACTGAATATTAAGCCAGCAACATTGCCTTTGGTTTCGGAAGTTGTCTTCACCACCCTATTTTTTTCTTCTGTATTTGCATTTAAGAATATTAGCATCTCCACTGTTAGTGCAGATTTTAAGTATTTAAGAGGTCCACCTTTTAAACACTTAAAATCATCATCGATTTGGGCATTTTATTAGAAAAATGTCTAGTTATCTATACTTCTAAATCAATTCTGGTTTTGAAGCTTCCTTACCATATCAATCTTAAATAAACTTTTATGATTACAACTGATAATCTCACCAAACAGTATGGTGAAACCATTGTATTAAACCAATTGAATTTGAACATTGGTGCCAACGAAATTTATTGCCTACTCGGAGCAAATGGGGCAGGAAAAACAACTACCATTAATTTGTTGCTTGGCTTTATAAAACCCACTTCGGGAAGCGCATTTATCAATGGGTTGAGTGTATCCGAAGATTATATAAAAACAAAACAATACCTAGCCTATATTCCAGAAAATCTGATGTTATACCCTACTTTGACTGCAGTTGAAAACCTTAAGTATTTTTCGGGTATAGGTGGAAAAAACCTTAGCAAAAGCCAATCGGAAGATTTTCTGAATGAGGCTGGTCTTCAGAAGAGTGCTTTTAATCAACGGATTTCAACATTTTCCAAAGGAATGCGACAGAAAGTGGGCATTTCAATTGCATTGGCAAAAGATGCTAAATCATTATTATTAGACGAACCTACCTCTGGTTTAGACCCAAAAAGTAGTAATGAATTCGGACAGCTTTTACACAAGTTAAAGAATAATGGGGTGTCTATACTAATGGCTACCCATGATCTATTTAGGGCCAAAGATACCGGCACACACATTGGTATTATGAAAAACGGCCAATTAAAACAAGAATATGCAACCAAAGACATATCACTACCTGAATTAGAACAAGCTTACCTAGAAGCCATGAACTATAAAGAGCTTGTGTAATGATTCGAAATACTTTTATTAAAGAAATCACCGAGTTTGCTAGGGATGGAAGGGTTAAAATAGCGTTTTCAATTGTAATAATATTGCTGGGTATAGCTACATGGATTAGCAGCAGACAATACAATGCTATAAATGAACAATATGCCGAGGCTAAAAGTGCAGAAAGATCCGTTTGGAATAATCAGGGTGAGAAAAATCCGCACTCGGCAGCACACTATGGTACTTATGCGTTTAAACCCAAATACCCGTTATCCTTAATTGATCAAGGTGTTGACAAATATGCGGGAACTTCTATTTTTTTGGAAGCGCATAATAGAAATGAAGCGCAATTTAGCTTGGCAGCGGATCAAACCGGTTTGGCGCGTTTTGGGGATTTAACCCCTGATTTCATTCTGTTATTTATTATCCCATTACTTATTGTACTGTTGGGATACAATGCCTTTACCAAAGAACTAGAAATGAGAACTTTGGTATTGATCCGAAGTCAGGGAATCGCTGCCTGGAAACTAATTCTTGGAAAATGGACAGCACTCTTGCTTCCAATCCTAGTTATTACGATCGTCTTAATAATTGGAGCGGGAATAATTCTATCTAACCTAGAAGATTTTGGTGTTTTCAGATGGAGCAACCTAGGGATACTTTTTTTAGTGTATGTATCCTATTACATTGTTTTCATCAACCTTGTGTTGATTATCTCAGCCAAATCTAAAAAATCTTCTATTTCATTGGTTTTATCATTGGCAATTTGGATCATAGCGTGTTTGGTAGTGCCCAAAGCAGCCAGTAATTTTGCAGAAACCAAGTACCCTTACCCTACCCGACAAGAATTTGCCGCAAATATATTGAAAGACAAGCAAGAAGGTTTAGACGGCCATGACCCATGGAACAAGCAGGCAAAACTGCTTGAGCAAGAAGTCCTAAAAGAGCATAATGTAGATAGCTTACATCAACTACCTTTTAATTTTGATGCTTACCGAATGCAGAAGGGAGAAGAACATGAGGCTGAGGTATATTTTAAACATTATAAGCATTTAAAATCACAGTTTGAGGGCCAAACTAAAGTATATGTCGGTCTTGCAGCTCTTTCTCCGTTTCTTCCAGCACGTTTTTTGAGTATGGGTGTGGCAAATACGGATTACTCAACCCATTGGGATTTTTCAGATGCTGCAGAAGATTATCGTATTAAGATGCAGGCATTTTTGAACAATGATTTTGCAAAAAACTCTTCTCTTGGAGAGTGGAGCTATAGGGCGGAGGAAACTACATGGGAAAAACTCCCTGTTTTTGAGTACTCTCCTCCCCAACTTACCGAGATTCTATCAAAGAATTCTTCCAACGTAATTGTTCTGGTAACGTGGTTATTGGGATCATTTGCTTTTTTATTCATCACCGTTAAAGTCTGATCGTTATGTACAAGTATAATTTTCTTTATGAATTAAAATTACTCCTGCGTAGTGGATGGATGCAAATTCTCAGCCTATTGTTGTTGGGGCTTTTCTGTTTTGCCACCATGAACGGAGAGCAAAAAGTAAAAAAAAGAAAACAAGATATTCAATTAGCAAAGGCAGAGGTTAAAGAATCGGATAACAATATGCTTTCTCTCCTGGATTCCATTGAAAATGGAATGGAAGTCAATGCTTCCAGATGGACACTGCCTTCTAGCCCAACGGCAGTTGGCAACTATCATCCCAGAGTGGCCGCAATGAATCCGCAACCATTGTCATTTGTTTCAACGGGGCAAAGTGATTTGTTTACGCATTATGTGAAACCAACTATGACCGGAGATGACTTTGCTCTTAACTTTACCGAAATCATTAGTCCTGTCCAGCAACTCTTTGGAAGTTTTGACCTTGCATTTGTTATCGTGTATCTGCTTCCTTTGATTATCATTGCATTTTCGTATAATGTTTTATCAGCAGAGCGAGAAGGTGGGTCGTTAAAACTATTAGCTTCCCAACCTATTTCAATCCATACTTGGGTGTTTCAAAAAATAAGTCTACGTTTTTTTTGGACTCTTATCCTCACTACTGTTATCCTCACTATAGTTTTTCTATTTCTTGCATCAAGCAGCAACTTTAAAGGGTTGTTTAATGTCATTATAATAGCTACCGCATATATGCTTTTTTGGTTTGCGCTTGCCTTTGTAGTGAATTTAAGAGTGGGAAATTCTTCAAAAAATGCTATTGTGCTTTTAGGGCTTTGGGTTGTTTTTGTGTTATTGGTTCCATCCGTACTAAATCAGTTGGGAAATACATTGTATCCAATGCCGTCACGCACACTCATGATTAATAAAATGAGAAGTTTAAAAGAAGACGCTATCCAAAAACAAGATGAGATTTTGGACAACTTCTTACGAGACCATCCCGAATACGCCATCAACGATCCAAATCAGAGCAGGAAGTTCTATCATCGCTATGTGGCATCACAAAAACTAGTGAAAGAAGAACTTGAACCTGTAGCTTTGGAATTTGAACAGCAGTTAGAAAAACAACAAGTTTTGGTTTCAAAATTTCGCTGGCTTTCTGCTTCAATTATTGCACAAGAGTCCCTTAATATGCTTTCTGGAACTTCCACTGCCGACTATGAAGATTATCGCAAGCAGGTAATACACTTTGCTGAAATATGGCGAGACCACTTAACCCCACTTTTATATAATAATGAGCCCTTTACAAGCAACGATTATGCAGCATTGCCGTCATTTTACTATCAACCCATAAAATTGAAAAACAACATGATTTCTTCTCTAATCATTATGCTGGTTTCGCTTGGGATTGGGTTTATGGGATACATGTTTGCACTCAAAGGAAACGCATCAAAACTAATCGTCTCATGAGAATAGCATATTGGATAATTATGTTTTTCCCATTATGCATGGTTTATGCTCAGGAAAACAATAGTCAAAATTTTGCTCCACCAGAAATTCCTCAAGAAATAAGGGTTTCTAAAGCCCTCAATGGAATTGAGTTAGATGGTTTTCTGAATGAAAAAGATTGGGAAACAGCCGAAATAACGGAAGATTTTTTCAGAAGAGAACCAAGGCAAGGCGGCAAGATCAAATATAAAACTCAAGTTCAGTTTTTATATGATGACAAAAATTTATACGTTGCCGCATTCTGCAGCGATTCTTTAGGTTTACAGGGAATTAGGATTCAGGATTTAAGAAGAGATTTTGACTGGGGAGAAAATGATATTTTTGGGATTGCTCTGGACCCCCAAAACCTAAAACAATACGCACAAGGTTTTCAAACAACTCCCTTCGGTAACCAGCGTGATTTTCAAAATTTCAATGGAAATAGTTTTGACACAGGTTGGAATACCTTGTGGAGGGTTCGCACGCAAAGAACCGATAAAGGTTATTCCGTGGAGATGGCGATTCCATTTAAATCTTTGCGTTATAACCTTCCTGAGAATGGCAACACGATTGAGTGGGGAATGACGCTAGTTCGCTATGCTCGAAGGGATATAGAAGTTTCTACATTTCCAGCTATTCCACAATCCTTTACGCCATATCGGATGACCTATGCAGCCAAACTAACAGGTATTGAAGTACCTCCCCCATCAGCCAATATTAGGGTGGAGCCATATGCGTTGTACCAATATGACGAGAACAAAGAAGGGGAATCATTAACTGCTAAATCCAGTGATCCTAAAATAGGTGTGGACGCCAAATGGGCCATAAACCCAAAAACGGTTCTCGATCTAACCATCAACACAGATTTTGCACAGGCCGATGTTGACAGGGCGGTAAATAACCTAGAACGTTTCAATATTTTCTTTCCTGAACGTCGTCAGTTCTTTTTAGAAAACTCTGGTATCTGGGCTGGCGGTTTGCAGCAATCCATTCGCCCGTTTTTTAGCAGAAGAATTGGCTTACAAGGTGAATTCAATGCAACACCGGCACCCATTGATTTTGGTGCCCGTTTTACACAAAGAACAGAAAAGAATGCTTTGGCTGGCCTCTTTGTTCGTCAACGTGAAACGGAAAACTCCGCTGGAGCCAATTTTGGTGTTCTTCGGTATCTAAAAAACTACGGAAGGGAAAACAATATTGGTGTAATGATCACCCATAGAGAAGATGATAGTAATTCGGAACTCAATCTGGAAAACAACAGTAATACCACCATAACCGTAGATGGACAAATTAGGCCAACTAGCCAATGGGATGTGCAATATTTACTGTCTAGTTCAATTGATGAGTCTACCGGAAAAACCGGATATGCCGGGAGAATTTTTGTTGGGAACGACACCAATAAGTATTATTATGGATGGGTAACTGAATATACGGATGCGAATTATAACCCAAGAATGGGGTTTGTTAGGCAAAACAATGTAATTCGTCACAATCCTGGCGGATATTACATATGGAGACCAAAGAACATTGATTGGATCAGGCGATGGGATCCCGGTATGTTTGTCAATTACAATCATGACGCGACCGACCCAAGCCAATTTCAGCAAGCCAGTCTTTATATTTTTCCGGTTTTTACATGGTTCAAAGACAATAGCTTTGTGGAAACTTCCTTTACTCCCACTTGGCAAAACATCAATTTTGAATTCGCTCCCTTAGGATTGGAGATTGAGCAGGACAATTATTTTTATACCAGATATTTAGTAAAGTACAACACAGATCAGTCCAAAAAATGGTCGGGAGATGTTGGATATAATTTTGGGAATTTTTATAATGGAACCAGAGGTACTATTAGTGCTGCTGCGCGTTTTGCGCCAGTTCCACATGCCGCGCTAACGTTAGACTATGAACACAATACAATAAAAAGTGTTGGAGTCAATAACTCGGATTTGACTACAAATCTGTATTCTGCAAACTTACGTCTAGCATTAAACCCAAGACTTCAATTATCAACATTCTATCAATATAATAGTTTTAATGAACAGGGTAGATGGAATGCACGTTTTAGCTGGGAATATATGCCTCTATCTTTTATTTATCTCGTTTTTAACGATACCCAAACCGATGTTTTTGACCCTTCAATAAACGCCAAACAGTTTATAAGTAAAATCACGCTTTTAAAGCAATTTTAGATTTTAGTTAGTTTGTTAGTGAAAAATCGGGAGGTGGCTTTGTTCAACTCTCGATTTTTTTATTCCCTTTTTTTGAAGAAAAAATATACGTGTAAAGCCACATTATTGTAAAACTGGGTATGACATCCAAACCAGGAACCAGTTCTTCTATAAATGTAACAATACCGGCCGCTTGACCAATTTTACCTTTGTACAATCTGGTCATAAGCCAAGCCGCAATTGGAGCCCAAATAACATCTGAGAACTCCCCTATTCCAGGTATGAAAAAGGATAACATTCCAATACCATCAAACAATAATCCTAAGAATAGGTTACGATACTTTTGGTCTTTCTCTTCTGCCATGGATGAAAAATACCAAATAGGAACGAATTGAAAAAATTAACTAGGATAAATCCGAACTGATTAGTTTAAGGAACTCATTTCGAGTTTCTATTTTTTCGAACTGCCCTCTAAAGCCAGATGTTGTCGTCACTGAATTCTGTTTTTGAACACCTCTCATCATCATACACATGTGAGACGCTTCAATAACCACTGCTACTCCCTTTGGTTTCAATGTTTCATTCATACACTCCAAAATGTCATGGGTCAATCGTTCTTGTACCTGTAACCTTCTAGCAAAAACATCCACAATGCGGGGTATTTTGCTTAAGCCTACAATATGTCCGTTGGGAATGTAAGCTATATGTGCCTTTCCGAAAAAAGGAAGCATATGGTGCTCACACAGCGAGTATACCTCAATATCCTTGATGATAACCATATCATCATAGTCTTCCTTGAACATGGCGCTTTTAAGAATTTCTGCTGCATCCTGCTTATATCCTTGGGTTAGGAACAACATGGCCTTAGCTGCACGTTCTGGTGTTTTCAATAATCCATCACGGGTTACATCCTCCCCTATTTCATCTATTATTTTTGAAAAGCGTTCTTTTACCTCATTAGTAATACTAATATTGTATTCTTCCATGCTTTGATATGGTGCCATAAGTTATTTAACTGTATTTAGCTTGTTTGAAAAATGTTTGTTTAGCTTTTTAATTTTTGGATCTATAATGAACTGACAATAGGGCTGGTTTGAATTATCATTATAATAGTTATGATGTTCTTGTTCTGCCACATAAAATGGTTTTGCTTCAGAAATGGCCGTAACTATTGGTGATCCAAATACATGCTCTTTCTCTAGAAGAGCAATAAATTCTTCTGCCAGTTTTTTTTGATTTGGTTGGGTATAGAAAATTTCACTTCTATATTGTGTACCGACATCATTGCCTTGTCTGTTCAAGGTTGTGGGATCATGGGTTGCAAAGAAAACTTCCAATAACTCGGTAAAAGAAACTTCTTTTGGATCAAATTTGATTTTTATACCCTCAGCATGTCCAGTTCTTCCGGTACAAATTTCCCTATATGCTGGATTCTTGATTGCTCCACCAGTATATCCCGAAACTACTTCCCGTACTCCTGCTAGTCTTTGAAAAACAGCTTCTGTACACCAAAAACAACCGCCAGCAAATATGGCGGTTTCTAAAGAATCATTATTTTGTTTATTCATTCTTTTGTAAAGTTAAACAAAGTTAGTGTTTTACACTTTGTAATCTATTATAAAATTTTGATAAGTAGTCGTTACTATATGCAAAAACTTTATTTGAAACTTACGATTTTTGTTCACTCAACTGTAATCCTTACTTTCACCTCAATAAGCGGTTTTTCATGATAAAGGCGAATAACATTCAAAAATACTACGGCGACCTTCAAGTTTTAAAAGGAGTTGATTTAGAAATAAAAAAAGGTGAGGTAGTATCCATTGTTGGTGCATCTGGAGCCGGCAAAACTACATTATTACAGATTTTAGGTACATTGGATGCCCCTTCCAACAAAAAGGACAGTTCGTTATTGATCAATGATACAAACGTTACCCGATTGAATGACAAAAGCTTAGCTAGGTTTAGAAATGAACACATAGGTTTTATATTCCAATTTCATCAGCTATTACCAGAATTTACCGCTTTAGAAAACGTTTGTATTCCTGCTTTTATAAAAAAAACACCTAGGGCCCAAGCTGAAAAACGTGCAAAAGAATTACTGGATTTTTTAGGGCTTTCGGATAGATATGACCATAAACCAAATGCCTTATCTGGTGGTGAGCAACAGCGAGTGGCCGTAGCTCGATCATTAATCAATAACCCTTCCGTTATTTTGGCGGATGAACCTAGTGGTAATCTAGATTCTGAAAGCGCAGATAACCTACATCAACTTTTCTTTAAACTCCGTGATGAATTTGGGCAGACCTTTGTCCTGGTTACCCATAATTTAGAACTGGCCAACATGGCAGATCGAAAGTTAACTATGGTTGACGGATTGATTGTTTCTTGATTCTATGACAAAATCCGAGCTAAAAGACTTTTTGGATGAAAAAGTGGAACAATACAATAATCCTAAGTTCCTGGAAGAGGATCCATTGCAGATTCCACATCGTTTTTCTAAAAAAGAGGATATAGAGATCAGCGGTTTTTTAACCGCTACCATTGCTTGGGGAAACCGAAAGAGCATTATCAACAATGCTTCACGATTGATGGAGCTTTTGGATAATACACCTCATGATTTTATTCTAAATCATACAGAAGCAGATTTAGAAAAATTAGCTCCTTTTGTTCATAGAACTTTTAATGGCTCTGATTTACAATATTTTATCCAAAGCCTTCAAAATATATATGCAAACCATGATGGGCTAGAATCTGTTTTTGTGCAACAACAAGAGAAAGATTCTTTACAATCTGCCATATCAAAATTTAAAGAAGTCTTTTTTGAATTGCCACATCTAACCAGAACCATGAAACATGTTTCCGATCCCAATAAAGGTTCTGCTGCAAAAAGGATCAATATGTTTTTACGTTGGATGGTTAGAAACAACAATACAGGGGTAGATTTTGGTATTTGGAAACAACTAAACCCAAGCCAACTTTCATGTCCATTAGATGTTCATTCTGGTAATGTTGCCCGAAAACTAAAACTGCTAAAACGCAAACAAAACGATGCCAAAGCATTGGCTGAACTGGATAAAAGCTTAAGAAAAATGGATCCAAAAGATCCGGTTAAATATGATTTTGCCCTTTTTGGACTTGGTGTTTTTGAAAAATTTTAATATACCTCTCCTACCTCAGTATCTGTAAGGGTTTTTATGAAGGCCACTAGTGCTTTCTCTTCCAATTCTGATAGTTGTAGATTATCAAAAGGAAGCGTTTGGTATGGTAAATCAAAACCCAGTCCACCGCCTCCGCCGAGGTTGTAGAAATTGATTACTTCTTCCAAACTTTTATAAACCCCATTGTGCATATACGGTCCCGTTAGCTCAGCATTTCTGATTGTTGGAGTTTTAAACATCCCACGATGTACTTCCAATTCCTCATTATGCCTCCAATAAAACCCCAAATCATCATCTAATGTTTTATTACTAGCGGTTTCGGGAACACCAATTACTTCTTTTTCATGTTCAGTAAAAAATGGAGGTACGGTTCCATTGGTAAGCGGAATAAAATGACAAGTGGCACAAAGTGCTTTACCCATATATAAATTAAAGCCTAATTTTTCCTCGCCTGTAAAAGTATCCTCCTCACCACGAATGTTTTTATCAAACTTGGAATTGAACCCGTTCAGTGTTGAAATATATGAGGATATGGCACGAATGATTTCGGTATTTCTTGCGGAGATCCCGCCATACGCATCTTTAAATAGTGGAATATATGTGGTGTCCGCTAAAATTTCTGTAGAAAACTCATGTACAGAACTATCAAATTCCTTATCATTGGTAAATACAGAGGTTATTTGGTCCAATAGGTTGGGTGATCTGCCATCCCAAAAGAAGCTTTGTTGAAAAGCTGCATTAATCAATGTTGGTGTATTTCGCTGCAATAACTTTCCGTTCTTATCCAAGTTTAAAGCTATTCCGTCTGCCCAGGCTTTTTTTGGATTATGGCATGTAACACAGGCCATTTTTCCATTTTGGGACAGTTTGGGGTCAAAAAAAAGTTTCTTGCCCAATGCAATCTTTTTTTCTGTAGGATTCCGATTTATGGCAGGTGTGAAAAACTCAACATTAAACGAATCTTCTTCAAAAAACGTTGGTGCATCAAAATTGAAAGGTTTATTGTTTACGCCATCCCATAATTGGCTTTCTTTCCGTATAGCAACCCAATTTCGGGTAATCGGGTTCATATAGTCTCTTATGAAGGTATAACGATCAAAAGTTTCAAAGTCTATGTTTGATTTTACAAAGTCGACAGCTGCTTGGACATTATTCTGAAATTGTGCGTCAAGTTCTTTGTTTGTATCTACAATTATGTGTCTAATACTTTTACCATAGACTTCCTTTAGACTTTCTAAGGAAACCATTGTTTCTTTTAAACCAAGCTGACTCACTGGTGTATCAAAACCGGAAATGGACAGACTGATAATGCGTATTAATTGTTGGTGTGCGGCAATAAAGAACCGTTGTGGAGTAATTTCTCGATCTCGGATACTATTTTGAAGATTCCGTAACATACCCGCCGTGATTGAAATTTCTTCCCTGTAACGTTCTTCGCTTTCTTCTCCCTCATAAATACTTTCTTCAATTTTCTGTAAACCTACTGGCAATAATACCTTTTGACTATCATTGGTAACAATAGGAAGTGCAGGCCCATTGGCTCTATGCCCTACTCCAGGGTTAAGATAAGAAGCATATGGTTCTGCTTTTTTAAATGAGATTCTTGCTTTTTGAAATACTGCCTTTGCACCATCATCTGCCATTGGCAGGTTTGCAAGCTCATCCAGAGCGGTAATGGCGTCTGTAATATGCTTTAAATAATAATCCTTAACGGGTTTCCAATCAACTTTACTTTCTACACTTGATGCAATAAGGCTTTCTTTCGGCTTTTGCTTACAGCTGAGGCTAAAAACTAATAAAACAACTAATATGCGATTCATTTCTGGCAGTTTTTTAAATATAGAAAGACCTCCATAAGTTTATGGAGGTCTTTTCATTAGTCTTACTTAAACTTATCTTGGTAGTCCTTTTAATATAACTATTTGACCTCCTTGATCATCCTCTCGTGCACCAGCTCCTATTGCAGTTGCATTGGTTTCCATATCATGACCATCAACATTTTTAAAATCATCACTTTCCCAATAATGCGGCTGTAGATTCAATAAGAATGTATTTGGAACACCTACTTTATCCGAGATATCTTCCAATGCTCCAAATTCTCCACTTAAACCTGTACTTCCACTCGGATCAAGATCTTGTCTAACTACCAATTCCAATACCGTTTTGATGTTGTTGCCACCTAAATCGGATTGATAAATATATGCGGCATGTCCTCTATCAAAAGAGTTTGGGTCTTCCTGTACATACACAAAGTTTTCGGTAACTGTAATATTATCCGGGCTTTGTAAGCTTGCCAAATTTCCATCCATATTATTAGTGTCTGTATTTCCAGAAATAATCTGCGTCAATTTTCCTGTAAGTGGATTTGCTTCGTCCAACTCCAACTTATAAACTGTTCCCCAGTCGTTATAAGTACCTCTTCCGGGTCCTCTTCCGGTTACAGCAACAAATACATTCCTTCCGTTTTCATCAGATCCTTTTTGATAGTCTACGTCTTCAACCCTCATAAATGCAGAGGCAAAAACAGCTACACATGCATCCTCCATTTCAGATTTGGTTAAAGAAGCACCATCTGTTATTTCCACGAATTCAAAATCATAGGTTGCTCCATAATCCAGATTACTTTCATTGTAAATTGTGGAGGCAGCTACATCCATAACCCCTCCTGCCCCATCAGAAATTTGCTTAAGTCTTAGTACGTAAATCTTTCCATTGTTTAGGTCCGCATCCCCTTCTTCTGAATAATATAAAGTTATCTGACCTTCGGAACCGCTGGAATCATCATCTCCACCTATTATTACGGTTTTACCAGTGTAAGCATCTTTTGGTAATGGAACTGCGTTTTCCCAGGAGAATTCACCCAAAGCATCCAAACCAAAATCTGCGGTTGGGGTTGGTGTATCAATATAGGGATCTATCCCTTTAACATCATAATTAAAGCTTTCAGAAGCGGAAAGAAAAAGGTCGGTTGCCCCACCATGTATATCAGCTTCCCACATAGTGCCTGAACATTGACGCGCAAAATCTGCAACACCAGAGTTCAATAACCAATCGCCACCAGTAGGATTCAGGTTTTCATCCAATTCAATTCGTGCAACTGCATAATCGTCTTCCGCATTTACAATATAAAGGTAACCATCACTATTGGGGTCCTTTAAAAATCCAGCACCATCTGCTGCTCCTACAAACTGAAATCCATCATCAAGTATATCAGTTGAGCTAACTAGGGAATACGCTTTTACAAAATTGAACTGAGGTTGAATGGCTACCAAAGGTTCCAATTCTGATTTGTTTTCAAACATGGCAGCAGGGATAAAGTCTTCCCCATCCTGGCCATCTTGACCATCCACTCCATCTACACCATTGGTTCCATCCAGTCCGTCTTCACCATCACAACTAGTAAAGCCAAACCCAATGGTAATTGTAAATATTAATCCAAATAACAATTTCTTCAAATTCATAATTTTAGTTTTAGGTTTTGTTGAATTCTCCAAAACTATTTATGAACCCTTAGCATTTGGTTACCTCAATATATTGATTTGATTATGCCATTTTTAAGAAACTGTTAGTCTGTAAAGTTTAAGTGTACTTAATGTTCCTAAAATTTAAGCTAAATGTTAACTTCATTTTTTAGAAACCCTGAATGGACCGTGGTGTATGAAATAGTTATGGAATCACTATCCGCCAAAACCATATTGTGCAGCAAAGTCCAGTTTGACTTTTTGGCCACCACTAGAAATGGATTCGTATATAGCTTCTACAATAATCATATCCCGCTTGCCCATTTCGCCCGGTGCTATGTTTGGGTTATTGAACAGAACATGTTTAGCAAAGTCGTCCATTTGCAATTTTTGTTGGCTCTCTTGGGTAAAGTTCAACTTCCCTTGAGATGTTCTACCAGCTAAGGGAATGTAGGTACTTGCAGGGTCCAACTCAAACCAACCGTTTTGGCAAGATGCAAAAAGTCTATTGGCTCTTACATTATGCGAAGTCATAATGCTTCCTACTGCTCCACTCTCAAATTCAAATTGAGCAGTAATGGTTTCATCTGTATCCTTAAAATATTCTGGACGGGTGCTGTATTCTTGGGCAGAAACAGAAATTGGATTTTCCCCTGTACCATAAATAATACTCTGAATGGCATACACTCCCATATTCATGAGCGCCCCGCCCCCAGAAAGTTTTTTGTTCAAACGCCATTGTTCTGGGTTGGACATGGAGCGGTAAGCAGCGTCAGCAGAAATATAATCTATATCTCCAAACGTTTTGTTTTTTACCAGGCGTTTCACCTCTTTTGTATAGGGTTCTGAATGCAATCGATACCCAATTCCCAATTTCACTCCATACTTTTTACATGCGTTGATAATTGCATCACATTCTTCTACATTCATGGCCATAGGCTTTTCGCAAATAACATGTTTACCTGCTTTAGCAGCTCTAATGGAAAAATCGGCGTGCATACTATTTGGAAGCACAACGTAGACCACATCAATAGCGTCATTCTTTGCTATCTCATCAAAATTTTGATAATTGTATACGTTTTCCTTTGGAATATCATATTTATTGGCCCACACTTGTTCTTTTTCGGGAGTTCCAGTAACGATTCCTGCCAAATAACAATATTCTGTATCTAACAACGCCGGCGCCAATTGATAGGTGCTATAACTACCAAGTCCCACAAGGGCAATTCCTAGCTTCTTTCTATCTTGATTAGTACCCATTGCACAAGCCAATGGTGTTGTTGCTATCAAAGTTGCACCTCCTACACCTTTAGCTAAGGTTGAATTAAAATCCCTTCTAGAAAACTTTTTCATATCATCATGTTTTTACACAGAAATTAAAGTTAAAAATAAAATGTTTTGTTGTTCATTTTTGTGTCATTACAATTCCTGTAATCCTTAAAAAATGTCGTGTAAAATACTTATTTTTAATACCAGACTAATTTAACACAAAATGAAAAAAAATCAGCTTGCCTTTTGCATGTTATTATGCACCATAATTGCTTTCTCCCAAAACAGAAAATTACCAATAGACACTACTGTGACCACTCAACACAGTGTTACTATAAATGGAACAAGTCTTAACTACACGGCAACCACAGGTACCCAGCCTGTTTGGGATGAAATGGGTGAGCCGATTGCAGCTCTTCATTATACATATTATACTAAAAACAATGTAAAAAATAGAGCAGAACGTCCGTTGTTGATTTCTTTTAATGGCGGGCCTGGTTCTGGGTCGGTTTGGATGCACTTGGCCTATACAGGCCCAAGAGTGCTCAAAATAGATGATGAGGGTTATCCTATTCAACCTTATGGAGTAAAGCAAAACCCCTATTCTGTTTTAGATGTTACAGATATTGTTTATGTTAACCCGGCTAATACAGGATACTCCAGAACCATTCCCGAAACAGGTGATAAAGTTGACCGAGAAAAGTTTTTTGGAATAAATGCAGACACCAAATATCTGGCAGAGTGGTTGAATACCTTTGTTACAAGAAACAATCGTTGGAGATCTCCTAAATATATTATTGGCGAAAGTTATGGAGGAACCAGGGTTATGGGTCTTTCCCTGGCTCTACAAAATCAGCAATGGATGTATCTAAATGGGGTAATTATGGTTTCTCCTGCAGATTATAAGGTAATAAGAGTTGGTGGTCCGGTATCGAGCGCATTAAATTTACCATACTACACGGCGGCGGCATGGCATCATAAAGTATTGCCTTCAGAATTACAAGGCAAAGACCTACTGGAGATTTTGCCAGAATCCGAAGAATATACCGTTAACACACTAATTCCGGCAATAGCCAAAGGTGGTTTTATTTCTGATGCGGAACGTTCGGAAGTGGCCAAAAAAATGGCTTATTATACTGGATTGAAGGAAAAGGACATATTGGACCATAATTTAGACGTTCCCACTCAATTCTTTTGGAAAAACCTATTGAAAGATAGAGGAGCTTATAACGTAGGTAGATTGGATAGCCGTTACTTGGGAATTGATAAACAACTTTTTGGAGGCAGCCCTGATTATTCTGCTGAATTGACTTCTTGGCTGCATAGTTTTACGCCCGCCATCAACTATTACCTTCAAGAGGAGCTGAAATTTAAAACGGATATCAAGTATAATATGTTCGGTCCTGTGCATCCTTGGAATAATGAAGATGATCATACTAGGGACAATCTTCGTCAGGCAATGGCTCAAAACCCCTATTTGAATGTTTTGGTTCAATCTGGCTATTACGATGGAGCTACAACTTATTTTAATGCTAAATATACCATGTGGCAAGTTGACCCCAGTGGACGAATGAAAGACCGTTTTGAGTTCAAAGGCTATAGATCTGGCCATATGATGTATCTAAGACGCGAAGATTTAAAAAAGGCCAATGATGATATAAGATCTTTCATTCTTAGAACCATGACAAATGGAAAAAGCGCAAAATATTAAAAGATAGATATGAAAAAGTATATAACCTTAGGTATAGTTATGGTTTTTGCCACCCTGATTGGCAGATCACAAGAAATTCCTTCTAAAGAATGGCAAATAAAAACTGCTCTTATGGCTGTTCCAACCGATTATAAGGATGGAGCAAAGGTTTATGGGTATGATAGCAATGGGGATTTCACCACTCTTAGAGAAGGTAACAATGATTATATAGCCCTAGCTCACGACCCAAATAAGGAAAAGTTTTCCACAGCTGCGTACCATAAAGATTTAGATCCATTTATGGCCAGGGGTAGAGCACTTAAAACCCAAGGAAAAGAGTTTAAAGAAATTTTTGATATCCGCGAAGAAGAAGTGAAATCTGGCAAATTAAAAATGCCAGACAAGGCGACATTGTGCGTATTTACTGGTGAGATTAATGCATATTCAAAAGAAATTGAGAATGGCTATGTGCGCTATGTCTTTTATATTCCATTTGCCACAGGCGAATCTACAGGACTGCCGACAACACCTACGCCTCCTGGCCATGCATGGTTGATGGACCCTGGAACACACAGAGCACATATTATGATTACACCTCCTAAAAATAAATAGCTTGTTAATGCAGTTGTAACAAAACTCCACAAAAAATTACATATAAATAAAGCATGATATGGGTGGAGAAGGTAGCATGGCAAGTGCCATTAGTAGTTTAAAACAAAATCGAGCACTATTAAAAAAACGAAAATTACGCAATAGAGAGGATTTTATAACAAAGGAGCGGACACAACTAAATTTAAAAAAATCCACTCCTTTTGATATGAGGCGTATTCGTGAAAAAATTGCGATAAGAAAAAAGAAACATAAAATGATTTCGTTACTTGCTCTTTTGCTGACAATTGTACTCTTTGGTCTAGGCTTTTTAATGTTCAGTTAATTTGAATCGGTTTTATATTTGTTATTTTTAGCTATGAAATCAACCATACCAAAAATTAAAATAGGAATTTTAGTGGCGTTATCCTTTTTAAGCTTTTTCAAGAAAGCACAAGCCCAAGACTGGTCAAATCTGAACAAATATCAACAGGCAAATAGTGAGCTGAACGAGCCATTACCCCATGAAAAAAGAGTTGTCTTTATGGGTAATTCCATAACAGAGGGTTGGTCTGTTGCAAATCCAGGTTTTTTTTCAGGTACAGCTTATATAAACCGAGGCATTAGCGGACAAACCACCCCTCAAATGCTATTGCGTTTTAGACAAGATGTAATTAACTTAAATCCGAAAGTAGTTTTAATTCTTGCTGGTACAAATGATATTGCTGGAAATACGGGTCCTATGACCCTTGAACAGATTAAGGACAATATACTTTCTATGGTCGAACTAGCGGAAGTAAATGGCATATGCCCGGTTATTTGTTCTGTTCTACCTGCTTTTGATTATGCATGGCGCCCAGGATTAAATCCAAATATTAAAATCCCAAAGCTTAACGGAATGCTTAAAGACGTTGCCAACCAAAAAGGTATCATCTACCTTGATTATTTTACCGCAATGGCAGATGAAAGAAACGGACTTCCAAAAGACTTGGCTGAAGATGGAGTTCATCCCACAAAGAAAGGATATGATATCATGGAAGTTCTAGCAACCAAAGCTATCAAAGAAGTATTGGATAAATCCAAATAAAAATCATTGACAGATCATTCACAATTAAGCGATAAAGAATTTGAAGCCTTGTTTGAAAAAGGAGACCTACCCCCTCCTCTCTTTAGTCATGAAGCACATCTAAGATTGGCATGGCTCTATATAAACAAATATGGGGTAGAGGAAGCAGCTGCTAAAACGTGTCAAGAAATAAAACTATTTGACCATTTACATGGTAAAGGAGATAAATTCAATACCACCGTTTCTGTTGCCGCCATTAAAATGGTCCATCATTTTATTAAAAAATCCGAGTCCAATGATTTTTTCACGTTTATTAAAGAGTTTCCAAGGCTAAAGACTTCTTTTAAAGAACTTTTACATCAACATTATGGTTTGGATATCTTTTCAAATGAAGAAGCAAAAACCAGCTTTATAGAACCTGATTTGCTGCCTTTTGATTAATTTGCAAAATGCAAAATCCTAGGGTAAGCATTCTAATTCCCTTTAAAAATACCTTGCACTTTCTTTCGGAATGCTTGGATTCCATTTTGGAGCAATCATACTCTAACTGGGAAGTACTGGCTGTCAACGACCATTCTCATGATGGAAGTTCGGATTTACTAACTTCTTATTCTCAAAAAGATCCAAGAATCAAAGTTTTCAAAAATGAAGGCAATGGCATCATCCCTGCTTTAAGAACGGCTTATAAAAATAGCTCAGGGGATTTTATTACCAGAATGGATTCAGATGATATCATGAAACCCAATCGTCTCAAAGTCATGGTCAAATCCTTAGTTGAAAATGGAGAAGGACATGTAGCGGTGGGAAAAGTAAAATACTTTTCAGAGAGAGGGATCAGTAATGGATATGAGCGTTACGAAGCATGGTTAAATGAGTTAACTCAAGTTGGCGAAAATTACAGCGAGATTTACAAGGAATGCGTGATTCCATCTCCTTGCTGGATGACATATAAAAAGGACTTTGAACTAAGCGGAGCTTTTGAACCTAATAGGTATCCTGAAGATTATGATCTTACTTTTCGATTTTATGAAAAAGGATTAAGAGTTATTCCTTGCAGTGAAATTTTACATCTTTGGCGAGATTATGATAACAGAACTTCCCGTACCAGTGAACATTATGCTCAAAACTACTTTCTGGAAATAAAACTTCATTATTTTTTGAAGTTGGATTTTGACAAAACGCGTCCATTGGTACTTTGGGGTGCCGGATTTAAGGGAAAATCCATTGCGAAAGGTCTTTTGGAAGCCGATATTGATTTTATCTGGCTATGTGATAATCCGCAAAAGATTGGAAAAAAGATATATGGAAAAGAACTAGCCCATTTTAATACTCTAAAAGACCTGGAAAGTCCTCAAAGTATTATTACAGTGGCTAATCAGCAAGCTCAAAAAGAAATAAAGAGTTTTCTGAACAACTTACACGAGCAATCTATGCAAGACTATTTTTTCTTTTGCTAGACTCGCATTTACCTCTATTCAATAAATTACCAAAGTCTTAACAGCATAAATTCTAAGTCAAAATTGTTTTAATCCCTATATTTGTTCAATCAAAGTTGGGAATGCAATTTAAACATCCAGAAATCCTTTGGGCCCTAGTACTTCTTTTAATTCCCATTTTAGTTCATCTTTTTCAATTACGCCGTTTTAAGAAGACTCCTTTTACCAATGTAGCTATGCTGCAAAAAGTAGTTTCTGAATCCAGAAAAAGCAATACACTAAAAAAATGGCTGTTATTGCTAACAAGACTACTATTGTTTACTGCCCTAATAATTGCTTTTGCCCAGCCATTTTTTGCTAGTAGAACTGCTTTACAGCAAAAAGAAACTGTGGTATACCTAGATGATTCTTTTAGTATGCAGGCGAAAAGTAATGGTCTTTCGCTAATGGAAAAATCTATTCAGGATTTAATAAAAAACATAGACCCAGAAAGTACTTTTAGTCTTTTTACAAATGAGAGGACATTTAAAAATGTGACGATTAAGGATATTCAAAACAATTTACTATCACTGCCCTATTCTCATAAACAATTAAATCTTGAAGAAATACAGTTAAAAGCTGGGACCTTATTTTCCAATACGAGCAACACTTCCAGAGATTTGGTTTTGATTTCAGATTTTCAAACAAGAATGGGGGCATTAACCAATAGTTTGGATTCGGTCACCAGTACCTATTATATACCTATTCGACCTAGAGAAGTGCAAAATATTTCTATAGATTCTGCTTATTTGGAAAATGGTTTGACTGAACAATCCAAACTTACAGCACTATTATCAGGGGGGTCAAATAGTGAAAACTTGCCAATATCATTGTATAATAATGAAACGTTGATTGCTAAAAGTTCTGCCGATTTCAATTCAAATGGAAAGGCCCAAGTTGAGTTTTCAGTTCCATCGAACGAGGAATTAAACGGGCACTTACGTATCGTAGACAATAGCTTGGGATATGATAATCAGTTCTTTTTCAATATCAACAAGAAAGAAAAAATAAAGGTCTTGGCTATTAGTGATTCAGATAGTGACTATTTGGAACGCTTGTTTACCCAGGATGAGTTTATTTATTATAAATATTTATTGAATCAGGTGGACTATAGTGTTTTGGACCAACAAAATGTTGTGATTTTAGATAACCTGAAAGCTATTCCAAACAGTTTGCAAAAAGTACTCCGCACTTTCAAAGAAGATGGAGGAACATTGATTATAGTTCCCTCGATTGAAAGCGATTTGACTTCTTACAACCAGTTTTTATCTGGTTTCTTTGCCACTCGGTTTCTTGAAGACATAAACGTTACTAAGAAAATAACCAACATTTCTTTTCAGCATCCTTTGTACAAGAATGTTTTTGAAAAGGAAGTATACAATTTTCAATATCCCAACGTAAAACAATTTTTCAAGATTCAATCCAGAGCGCCCAAAATACTTTCTTTGGAGGGAGATGAAGCCTTTTTATCTGGGGCTGATGGATTTTATTTTTTCTCCACCTCGTTAGAAACTCAAAACTCGAATTTTAAGAATTCGCCTTTAATTGTGCCTACTTTCTATAATATGGCGGCATTTAGTTTAAAGGCGGCTGATGCGTATCATACTCTTGGAAGAACAAATGCAATTGATATACCTATAAGTTTAGGCAGTGATAATATTTTGAGTGTATCAAAAGAAGGTTATGAATTTATTCCTTTGCAACAAGCGTTTCCAAATAAAGTAAGGTTGACCTTTGGTGATACCCCAACTGTTGACGGTATTTTTGGTATCAATAATGAAGGGAACCCACTTAAAAACATCAGCTTTAACTATCCAAGAGATGAGAGTACGTTGAGTTATTTGGATATTGATACTATTGAAAATAAAAGCTCACACGAATCCATTACTTCCCTTTTTGAATTTTTGGAAGCGGAAAGCAGCATTACCGCATATTGGAAATGGTTTGTTATTTTAGCACTGCTTCTAGCCCTTGTGGAAGTAATTATTCAAAAATTTGTTACATGAACATTCTGCTGAAATCTGCAAAAATAGTTTGTCCTGAAAACAAGGCACTGCATTTAAAAAAGCGGGACATACTTGTAAAAAAAGGGATAATTGAAAAGATTGCCGCATCTATTGAGACACCTTCCGGAGTTAAAACAATAGAGCGCAAAAATCTTCATGTTTCATTAGGTTGGTTTGATAGTAGTATAAGTTTTGGAGAACCCGGTTTTGAAGAAAGAGAAACTATAGACAATGGTCTTGATGTTGCAAGCCGAAGTGGTTTCACGGATGTTATACTGAATCCTAATACAAATCCGTTACCGGATTCAAGTTCAGATATTGTTTTTCTTAAGGAAAGAGCAAATGGAAATAGTACCAACTTGTATCCTTTAGGAAGCCTTACTATAAACTCTGAAGGTAACGACTTGGCAGAACTCTTTGATATGAAGAATTCGGGAGCGGTTGCTTTTTATGATTTTAAAAAACAGATTTCCAATCCAAATCTTTTAAAGATTGCCCTACTATATGCCCAAAATTTTGATGGCCTGGTATTTTCCTATCCTCAGGATGGGCAAATAAAAGGAAAGGGCATTGTACATGAAGGAGATGTTTCCACTATGTTGGGTCTAAAAGGAATACCTGCTATGGCTGAAGAACTACAGATAGTCAGGGACTTGTTTATTTTGGAATATACGGGTGGAAAACTGCACATACCTACCATTTCAACAGCAAATTCCGTAAAGCTTATTGCCAATGCCAAAAAGAATGGCCTAGATATAAGTTGTAGTGTGGCTATCCATAATTTGATTTATACCGATGAAAACTTAAAAGAGTTTGACACAAATTATAAAGTAATGCCTCCCTTGCGAACTAAGTCTGATTGTAAGGCACTCATTAAGGGGTTAAAGGATGGGGTGATTGATTTTGTGACCTCAGACCACATGCCCATTGACATTGAAGATAAAAGAGTGGAGTTTGATAATGCCGTTAACGGAACAATAGGATTAGAATCTGCATTTGGAAGCTTGAACCAAACTTTTGACTTGGAAGATACAATTGCTCTTTTGACCAAAGGACGGGAACGTTTTGGTTTAGAAACCCCCATTCTTAAAGAAGGTGCAAAAGCTTGCTTAACCTTATTTGAGCCTAATTCTGAAGCTGTTTTCAATATGGAACATATTCACTCTACTTCTAAAAACAGTATGTTTTTAGGGTTTCTATTAAGGGGTCAGGTATATGGCGTAGTCAATAACAACCAAATCTTAATCTAATATTTTGAGCGAGGCTAATTCAGGAAAGACAACCGCAGTAATAAGTTATATCACAATCGTGGGATGTCTTATTGCTATTACAATGAACTTGGAACCGAAAAATTCTTTTGCTCGTTTTCATATACGTCAGGCATTTGGAATTCATGTGTTTTTTCATGCTTTGGCCATTGTATTTACTTTTATGGGCGTGGTCTATGCACCTTTTGTACTTTATATTCTTTATTTGATACTTTTGGTGTCCGGTTTTTTGCAGGCATCAAATGCAAAAACTAAACCCGTACCTTTTTTGGGCAGCTATTTTCAAAAATGGTTTACCTTTATCTCATAATTTAGATAAATGTCCCCCACCCCATTATCTTTAGAGTACCTACTTCGTCCCTCATCCATTCAATCGGGTAAAATCCCTTCAATTT